>NZ_JAALEA010000022.1 GCF_014145145.1 Dietzia cercidiphylli | reverse complement strand
GGATTAAAAGTCCGTAGCTCTACCAAACTGAGCTATAGGGGCGTGATCGAGGATAGCAACGTGGTCCCGATGCGCCGTCAGGCGGTGGCGGCATGAGTGCGCCGCTCAGTGAACCCACCCGGGACGCCGCGATCCAGGCCAAGGTCGACCGCGAGTTCGCCGGACACGACCTACGCCACGCGCACAACGAACTCGACCGACTCCTGGTGGAGATGCGCCGCGATGCCGAGTTCCTCGACGAGCGCGGCAACTACGCCGGGGCTTCGCTGATGCGACACAAGGCCAACTGCATCACCGAGGCCTTGGGGCGAGTCCGGGACGCTGAGGCGATCCTGAATCACACACCTGTAGTACAACAATGACATCACGCGGAGGCAACACCGGCCCCACTCTCGTGGCGGTTCGTGACGATGCTGACATGCCCCCCATTCCTCTGGTCCACCTCGACGACTTCGAGCTGTGGCAAGTGTCGAGCCGCCTGTCTGAGCGCACCATCACCGAACGACGCCGCATCCTCGCCCAGTTCTACCGCGAAACCGGCATACAACCAGCCCACGCCCAACCCATCGACATCACCCGATGGATCGCCTCACACGACACCTGGTCCGACTCCACCATTGTCAACTACGTCGCCTGCCTCACAGCCTTCTACAAGTGGCTGAACGTCCAAGACCGGCGCGTCGACAACCCGATGACCAAGGTCGGCCGACCCCGCGCCCCGAAGCGACTACCCCGCCCGGTGTCCGCCCGCGACGTGCAGATGCTCCTGTCCGCACCGACGCGCATGACCACCCACGCCATGATCCTGCTCGCCGCCCTCCAAGGTCTGCGAGTCCACGAGATCGCGAAACTGCGAGGCGAAGACATCAACCGCGACAGACAAGTCCTGTACGTGAAGGGCAAGGGCAAGAAACCCGCCGAGCTCCCCCTGCACCCGATGGTGGCGGACTGGTCCCGCCGGATGCCCGACCGCGGCTGGTGGTTCCCGTCCCGCCAGTTCCCGTCCGATCCCGTTCAGGCCAAAAGCGTGTCCCGCACCATCTCCGACCACATGCGCCGGTGCGGGGTCGCCGGCACCCCGCACCGGCTCCGCCACTACTTCGCGACGCAGCTCCTCGCCGACGGCGCCGACATCTACCTCGTACGGGATCTACTGCGGCACGAGAACGTCGCCACCACCGCGATCTACACCCAGCTGCCCGATGCGATGCGGCGGGAAGCGATCGACCGACTCGACCCGTGGGGCGCGCCACCTCAGCCCAATGCGGCGTGAGTGTCGTTCACACCTGATAAGAATATGTGAACCCGACGGAAGGCTCGACGTGACGAACCCGCAGTACCAGCCCCAGCAGCCCGGCCAGCCCTACCCGCCCCAGGACCAGCCGAAGAAGAAGCGGGGCGGCTGCATGAAGTGGGGCGCGATCATCGTCGGCGCCCTGATCCTCATCGCGCTCATCGCCAGCATCGCCGGCGGTGGCGACGACGAGGAAGGCGTGGCGCCCGCGGAGACGACCACGACGCAACCCGCCGCAGACACGGCGGCGCCCACCGATGAGCAGCAGCCCGAGCCGGAGCCCGAGCCCGCAGAGCCAGAGGTACCGCGGGAGCACCAGAACGCCCTCCGCGCCGCCGAGCGCTACCTGAGCGTGTCCGCGTTCTCCCAGCAGGGCCTAGCCGAGCAGCTCCAATTCGAGGAGTACAGCCCCGAGGCCGCTCAGTACGCCGTCGAGAACGTCGATGCCGACTGGAACGAGCAAGCCGCGAAGAAGGCAGAGCAGTACATGGAGATGACCCCGATGTCCCGCCAGGGCCTGGTCGACCAACTGCAGTTCGAGAAGTTCACCCCGGAGCAGGCCGAGTACGGCGCCACCCAGGCGTACTGACCGCCCCAACGACGAGAACCGCCCCCGACCGTGCAGGTCGGGGGCGGTTCTCTTTCTCAGGCCGCGAGGTACGAGGCGAGGATGTAAGCGCCGTGCCGGTCGATGTCCCGCCGGCCACGGTCGTAGATCTCCGTCGTCCGCGGGTCAGCGTGGCGGGCCATCGTCTGCACGTCCCGCAACGGGATCCCCGAGTCGAGCGCGCACGTGATCGCCGCGGCACGCAGGTCGTGCGGACTGATGTGCTTGTCGATCCCGGCGGCCTTGGCTGCCGCTGTGACGACGCGGGCCGCCGAGCGGCGGGTCATGCGGGAGCCGTCGCGGCGGAGCAGCAGCGGACCGGTGGGGCGGTCGCCGCGGGCGGTGTCGATGCGGCGGCCGACGGGGACCGGGACGGGGATGCCGGTGACGGTGGCGCCCTTGCCGTGGGCGGTGAGGATGCGGTGGCCGCGCTCGTGACGGTCGGCGCAGTCGACGTCCAGGGCGCACGCCTCCGAGACCCGCAGACCGAGGACGCCCATGAGTGAGACCAGTGCGCCGGCCGTGGGGCTGATGTCGTCGGCCGCGACGAGCAGCGTGGACAGTTCCCCGCGGGTGATGTGCGTGTACTGGGTGCGGTCGCGGCGGATCTTGGGCAGGCGGGCGTACTCGGCGGGTGAGACGAGGATCCGGCCGTCGGCGGCCATCGTGCGGTAGAACGACCGCAGGCACACCAGCCGACGGTGCACCGAGGCCGGGGAGTTGCCGCGCGCGGTCTCGAGCCAGCGGGCGAACAGCTCGACGTGGGCCCGCTCGACGGCGAGGACGTCCAGGCCCTGCTCATCGCACCACGAGCGCCACAGGGCGAGGTCGCCGGCGTAGGCGGTGCGGGTGGACTCCGACGAGAAGCGGGCCACGAACCCTTCGACCAACAGATCGAGGGTGTCGAACACGGGGGGAATAGGCGCGCGCACAGGGCGCGCAGCGGTAGCCTGCTGCACAGGTCATCACTCCAGATCAGGTGGTGTGGTGGCTCAGACCCTCGACCGGTGTTGGTAGCACCGTCGGGGGTCGACCGCTTTCTGCGGCCCCTCAAGATATACCTGTCAACTTGTCCGCCCCGCCACACCTTCCCCGCCCATAACGACGAAAGGCCGCCCCCACCAGTGAGGTGGAGGCGGCTGATTCGTGCGATGTGAGGCAGTGGGGCCTCACAGGTCCGGGCTGATCTCATCCGGCGGGGTCTCGATGTCCTCCGGGTCGACGTGCTGCTGCAGCTTGCGGACCAGGCGACGGATGTAGGCGATCGCCAGCCGGTACTTGCGCTCCAGCGCGTCGAAGCGTTCCTGGAGTGACCCAACGCGCTGCTCGAGGCGTTCGATCCGGCGATCGCGTTCGGCTAGCCGAGCCTCCAGCCACTTGCGCTCCTCAGCCCGCTCCGCACGCTGTTCCTGCACGAACGTCGACCAGTCCGCCGTCCGCGCCTGCGCCGCCTGCGTGTCGTTGGCCTCCTTCCCGGTCTTCCGGGTGAACCGAGCCGTGATCCACGTCCCCACCACGAGCAGGATCGCCGCGAGGGCGTTGACCGCGATCTGCCCCCACGTCACCCGTCGCCCCCACGGTTGAGAATCACCGGCTCCCGTGGCGGGCCCGCGGTGTCCGCGAGGGCCGCGATGATGATCATGGTCCCCGCCAGCGTGAGCATCAGTGAGCCAGTCACCCAGCCCCTGGATGCATCGCCCGCGATCGTGGCCCACATGTAGGACAGACCCCAGACTCCCCACAGCATCGCTGTGAACGACAGCGCGTACCTGGCGACAATGCGATGCCACACCCCAGCGACGAGGCATGCCCCAGCCGCGATCCAGACTATGGCCCACACGTGCAGGGGCACGACGGCGTCAACGAAGTGAGTCAGCCGGCCGGTGTCAGGCTGGTCGAGGTATGCCATTCCGCGAGCTACGGCACCGGCGGCGGCGATGACCAGGGCGGCGATCCGCAGTTTGGGGTGGTGTGGCTCGAACGCTCGCATCAGCCGGCGCGATGCTGGCCGACGTACTCGAGCGCGGACGCCGACTCGTGATCACCTCGACCGGACGAGGCGATCGACGTCAGCAGGGACAGCACCGTCGCGGTGGCGGTGATGCCGAGTCCGGCGGTCCAGTCGACCTCCCATATCGGGGTGCCGATGATGAGCACACCGCCGGCGGTCTGGGCGGCGGTCTTGACGGCCCGCTCGGACGCGTCCTTCCAGAATGCTGCGGTCCACATGGTCACTTCTCCTTCGTGTGGCCCTGCTTGCGGCGCGAGTCGGCCACCGCGTCCACGAGGGTGAGGTTCTGGCCCTTGTCGTTCTGCCCGAGCTGGGCCCAGGGGCCGAGTTGGGCGTGGATGTCGCGGGTCTTGGTGAGCAGTTCGCGCTGCTCGGCGTCGGACAGTGCCATGAGAAACCCCTCCTCAGGGATCGGTGCGGGCGCCGGGATTGGCGCCACTGTCGGTGGGATGCCGGACGGGTTCGCGGTCATCCAGTCGAAGTGCTCCTGGGCGATGCGCATCCACGTGCTGTGGTACTTGCCGCCGTTGGCGAGATGGTGGGGGCAGGAGGTCTGCCCGAACTCGCGGTGGTCTCGGACGTTGCGGCCGAATTGGGGGCGGCCGAGCTTGTAGAACCAGCACAGGGCGGCCGCCAGGCGTGCGCCTTCGCGGATGACGGTGTCGTTGATCGGCCAGTCGGCCGCCGCGCCTCCTGAGTTGGAGTGCTCGATTGCGATGGACCGCTGGTTGGATGCGAGGTTGGCGTTCGACCAGGCGGTGTCGCGGTCCCACACGAGCTGCCCGATGCGGCCTGAGTTCTCCACCACGTAGTGCGCGGACGCCTGCCGGGTCTGCCACACCTGCCACGTCTGCTCGGTGGTGAGGATCCCGGCGAGGTGGTGGCGGGTGATGTACTCGATCCGTTGACCGCCACGCCCTGGGGTGAAGTGCTTGTTCATGATGCGGGTGACGTCGGGTTCGACGGTGAACCAGTTCTTCATGCTGTCTCCTCAGATGATCTGTCGTCGGTCACCGCAGCGGCATCGGGCGACCGTCCCCACCGGGGCGTCGTAGGGGCGGCCCAGGGTGACGAGGTGACCGCGAGCGAGATGCCAGACGGCCCAGGCGAGGCCGGTCACCGGACGGCCCACGCGACCGTGTCCGCCAGGCGGTGGGCGAGCGAGAGCCCTCCCGCGTGGGGGCGGGTGTAGGCCAGGGTGTGCGCGCCGGTGAGGTAGCCCTCGATGTCACGGCGGGCGCGGTCCAGGCGCGGGCCCAGGCCGCGCAGGTAGGCGAGCGGGTCGCGCCGCCACAGCTGCATGGCGTTGGCGAGCTGCCAGTCGCCGCGCCGCAGGTGCCCCGCGAGGTCCACGAGCAGAGCGCCGGGGATCTGGTCGGACAGGTCCGCCGCGGTGCGGAGCGGGGAATCAGGCGGGCAGGAGGAGATCACGTCACCGGGCGCCGAGGTCCAGAAGGTGCGGCCTCCGAGCGGTCCGACGCGGCTACCGGCGATGCCTGAGCCGCCGGGGTTCGGCAGTCCGCCCTTCCAGTTGTCCTGCCACCGGGTGGCTGGTCGGTAAGGGTCGGACATCAGGCCGACGGCCGCCACACGGTGGTGCTCCTGGGGGCGGGTGTCGAGCCAGTCGTGGATCACGCGACAGCCGCCCGAGTAGCCGAGCAGCACGAGCGTCTCGTTCGGGTTCTCGGCTGCGATGCGATCGAGGTCCAGCACGCCGATGTGGGCGGACACGGCCCACGATGTACGGCCGCCGATGCCGACCATCGCCGCCGGCCAGTGCACCGGCACGACCTGGTGACGCGCGGTCTTCTGGGCAAGGCGGGCGGTGACGTTGCCGATGATCGACCGGGAGTCCCCGGGCACGATGCCGGCCGATCCGATCCCGTCCGCGGTGACGATGAGCATGGGGCCTCCTGCGGGAATGGAGAAGGCCCCCGTCGATCGGCGGGGGCCGGAGTTGTTCCGAGTTGTTGGCGAGTTGTTTCAGGCGGGCTCGTACATCAGGTCGAACACCTCGGCCGCGCAGATCAGCAGCTCCCCGCTGCGGGCGCGCAGGAGCCAGTCGCCCGGGCGGGCGGTGGTGGTGCCGCCCGACGGCGGGATCTCCAGGACGCCGGACGGGTCGCACTGGCCGGGCGGGTGAACCTCGTGGCCGATGAACTCGCCGACCTCCGCGCAGTTGACGCCGGGCTGGTACTGCACCGCCTCGAAGGCGGGGCGGCGCTGGTGAACCGTGATCGGCAACGAAACCTCCTCAGATAGAGCGGGGCATAATCGGGCAGTATCGGACCTTCTTCGCAATTCTTAACACTTCGTGAGCGCCGTCAACTAACCTTCCGCTTATGCCTTCTCCCTGCCCCCGCCCTATCGCTGCGATATTGCTCGCGGTAGCCACGGTTTTCGTCGTCACCTCCCCGGCCGCCCAAGCCCAGTCGCTCGGCTCGTCTACCCCTGACGTCGAGCCTCCCGTGGTGATCGACCCAGGCCCGGCCCCCACCCCGCCCGAGGAACGCCCGACCTTGGCGGCATTCGTCGGCGACTCCTTCACCGCTCCCGCACAGGTGGGCACCCCGGTCGACAACTGGGCCGAGCACGTCGCATCCTCCAACTGTTGGGCTCCGACCTACCTCGGAAAGCACGGATCCGGGTACGTCAACCCCGCGGGAAGCGCCTGGCAGTACGTCAATCGAGTACCCCAGGTGACCGCCTCGGCCCCGGACCTCGTTGTCGTTCAGGGCTCGACCAATGACCTCTACCTCATCGGAGTGCGGGAGGCAGCCGTGGGGACGCTCGCGCTGATCCGGGCACAGAACCCTTACGCAACGGTCGTCGTGGTGGGCCCGGTGAAGGCCCCCCGCTATGACCTTGTGAGACTGACTGCTCTACGTGACGAACTAGCTGCGGCGGCAGCGGTCACGGGCGCACTGTTCGTGGACCCTCTCGACGGCGACTGGCTGGGCGATGACGACTTTGCTGACGGCCTGCATCTGACAACCGAAGGTAATGCCCGGTTCGGTGCCAAGGTTGTTGACAGGCTCGACACAGTGGGCGTGTCGACGAGTTGCACCTGATTATCCGGCGCGAGTCATGACCGCATGAACCCGCGACCCCGTGACCGTCACGCCCGTCTTGTCGGCGGAGGTCAGCCGCACTCGCAGGCTGACGGTGGCCGCGCGATCCACCCACCTCGTCGTACTCAGTGGGGTAGATCGCTGTTGCCCGGTCGGGCCGGGCAGGAGCGTCTCGTACGTGTAGTCAGAATCGTTCGTGGGCTTGGCGGTGGAGACCTGACAGAGGAGGCGAACGTCGCGGACGGTGGTCGTGTCGGCGGCGGTCGTCAACTGGACGCGTCCAACGATGGTCAGGTTGGCCGACTGCCACCCGGCAGGCAGCGAGACAGGGATCGCGTTCGCCAGGATGAGGTCAGTACCCCCCTCGGGGAGTGCTAGCGCTGTGCCGGTGGAGGAAATGAGGGTGATCTGATCGTGGGGTTCAGTGGACGTTGCGGCGGCGAGCACCGCCGATGCGAAGTGGCGCAGCGTCCCGGACACGAGCCGGATCACGACTGTGTGAGCGGCAGGGGTGAGCCCGACCGCCAGGGGGAGCCAGTAGTCGCCGCGCAGGCCACGGTCCGCGAGATGAACGTCATCCCCGATCACGACCCCGTCCACCAGTACGTCCACGACCGCGTTGTTGGCGAGGGCGGTAGACACCTGCGCGAGCACTTCCGTCCCTACCCCGGCGATTGTGACCGTATCCCCAGGAGTAGAGGTAGCGCCACTAGCCCATCCGGCACCCCCGTAGGTGACCGTGGTACCGGTCTTGGTTCCCGCACCGGAGACGACCACCCAACCATGCTCACCAACCTGGGCGACGTTGGACATTGCCCACAGCCCGTCCTTCGGGGGGGCGGCCAGTGCGACCGGGGCGAACTCCTTATCGGTGAGATGCCCGAGGATCGTCTGCGCGTACAGGTCGTTTCCTGCCGGATTCTGGTGGGTTCCGTCGTACATGAGGTGGGCCCAGTTTCCCAACGCCTCGAACGCGGCGTAGGCGTCCACGAACTCGGCACCCCATGCGGCTGCCACCGCCCGCAGTCGGGTCTCATACTCGACCAAGTCGACGTTCGCGGCGGTGTCCGGCGCGTACGGCCCTTCCCCAATAATGACCAGATCAGTACGGGGGGAGTCTCGGCGGACCGTGGCACAGATGCGTTCAATCTGTGCGAGGGAGGCGTCCATTGGGTAGCCGTTGGCGGCGAACGGTCCGATGGTCTGGGAGTTGATGTCATTCTTACCGAATGAGATGAACAGTACGTCGGCCTTTTCAGCAATAGCCGAGGTGACCCTGCCCATGAGAGCCGACCGTGCCGCCGTATAGCCGGACTGGGCATGGTTGGCGGTGGTGACCTCGATACCGAACCTTGACGCGACGAGGGTGGCTGTCTTTTCCATCGGCCCACCGCCGGCGTTGCCGGGGGTGGTGGTGTCGAAGATGGAGTCACCGACGCAGGTGAAGTGGAGGTTCTGCCCTGCCCGAGCGCGGGACATGGCCCGTGCCACCCCTGCGCCCTTCGCACCGTAGGTGGCCTTAAGGGCGGTTTCAGTGAGGTACGGCGCGACGTTGGTCTGCGCCGCCTCGTCCAGGAGATCGCGGATCGAATCGACGTGGGTGCGGTGCCCCTCGGCGACCGCTGCCGCGCCCTCGGCGTCGGACTTCGCAGTTTGCGCCTCGCTCGCCGCGGTGACCGTGGCAGCGCGCAGCTGCACCATCTGCGACTCCACCCACGACCGGGTCGGAGAGGACTCCTGCAGCGCCTCGGTCAGCAGGGTCATGTCGGCGGTGACGCCGAGCTCGTACACGTCGCGCAGGCCCTCGCCCTCCACGAGCATGACCGCCGGCCCCGGCTCGAGCTCCACGGAAATCTCCCCGGTGGGGGAGACCTCCACGGGGACCGGGACGGAGGCCACGAGGCGCGCCTGCTCGGTCAGCGACGAGCGGCGCGAAGGGGCGCGGACCGTGACACGCAGCGTGGCCAGCGAGACCCGATCGGGCAGCGGGGAGCCCGTAACGTCGTCGATGGTGCCGGTAAGGATGGGCACAAGAGCCTCCAGAGGTTTCAGGGCCCGGTACGAGCGGGCGAGGAAGGAGAGGGCCAGGCAGGGCGGCTGGTCAGGCGGTGTCGTCGATAGTGCCGCCGGGATCGTCACTGGTATCGGTGTTGGCGATGTCGTCGGACCACTGCACCACCGAGAACTGGGACAGGCGGGCGCCACCCTTGACCGTGCGAATGCCGACCAGCACGTTGAACCGCCACCGCACCTGCACGTAGTAACCCGGCGCCGGGGTGACGAAGAACTTCGACAGAGACACCGGCACACCGACGTTGACGTCGGTGACGGTGCCGCCGTCGGCGTGCGGCCGCGGGGCAGGCAGAGTCGTGTACGAGTACGGGGTCAGGTCCGGCTTGAGCACCACGATCTCGCCCTGCGCACGGTCGAATCCGTCCCCGGCGTGAACGAACGACGCGTTGGCGTGCCACAACCCAGCACGGTCCAGGCGGATGCACCACTCGCTGAGGACGGTCGACGGGTTGGTCGCCTCCGGGTGAGGACGGGACACCTGCACCAACTCGGCGTCGTTGTTCGGGCCGATCTGCGAATCGAACGGCAACGCCCGGTTGCGGCCCGGGCCCAGCCGCAGATTGTTGTACATGTACGCCGCGCAGTACGCGGAGGTACCCAGCAACTCGAACCGCTCGTTCAACTCGAGCTGCCCATCGACCAGCGCCGGAATGTCACCGTCGTAGCGGCCCAGGACCATGTCGACGATCCCCGAGATGATGCCGTTCAGCCCGTTGGCGAGCGCCTCACCGATCCCGCCTACGGATTCGACGGCGTCCCGGATCGCCTGCAGGATCCCGCCCGGCGCGCCCGGCGTCGTCGGGACATTGCCGCTTAGATTGATTCCCGTGACTACTGCCCTCCTAAATGGCGGAACCCCCGGCGTTCAACCGGGGGCCCTGGGGTCGATTACCCTCTCACGCGCTTGTTGTAGGTGCGCATGTATTCACGGTTCGCAGCGCGCACCTTCTCGCGGTTCGCGTCCTTCCACGCCTTCCCTCGGAGGCGATGGCACTCTCCGCAGTAGCGGCGATTCCCCGGCTGCATGTACCGAGTGTTGGCCTCGTCGTACAGGTGGCCCCCTGGGCAACGGGTCAGGTTCGCCTGGTGATGCGTCCCGTTCCGAACGGAGTCATGACGATTGTCGGCGTGAGTCCCGAGCGCCAGGTTCTCTAGCCGGTTGTCCGTCTTTACGTCATTCAGGTGCCGGACAATCGCCCCCTCGGGGATCGGCCCAACGAATGCCTCAAAGATGAGCCTATGCACTTTGACGGTCCGATTGCGCCCGCCTTGCGACAAGGTCACGCAGCAATAGCCAGAGTCCCCCACGCGGACGACCTTCTCGCCGCCACGCCTCAGATAGGTGTGCCCGACGCTGTCGGTGATGACTCTGTCGAGTGCCCGAACTCGACCATCAATCATGATCTCGTAGATGCCCTCGTACCCGACTACGGGTCGCCACTCTTCGGGGGTAGGCTGATCGTCAGCCATAACGCACGCTCCAATCGTGTCGTTGTGGTCAGGCCCCGGATGGTGTTAGCGCACCTTCGGGGCCGTCTTGTTGCACCCATTCTAGCAGTGCAGACAGGACTCCGAGGGGCGGTCACGCCTCCTTCGCGGTGCCGGCACGCTTGGCCACCAAGGCGGCCTTCGCGTGGGTGATGTACTCAGCGAGCTCCGCTTCGTCCATCTCGGTGAGATCCTTCTCCGGGGTCGTCACCTGGACCGTCATCCGGTCGTCCTCGGCCTTGATCCACACCCCGAACTCGTGCGGAGCCCCGGACCCGCCGAGAGCGTCGTACTTCACCGTCGGCGGCGCCGCCGTGCCTGGGCCGGCGCAACCGAGATGGTCGAACACCCACTTCGCCATCGCGTGCGCGCCGTCGGCGTCCACCGCGAGGTGCGGCATGTTGAAGAACAAGCACGCCAACGGGTGAAACTTCGGGTCGCGCGGATACGGGTACAGCTCGTCGAGCACCTTGTCGTCGGGCATGGTCTCTCCTCACATGATGAAGGTCTTGACGCGGTCGACCGAGTTCTGGATCGTCTTGATCGACCGGGCGAACAGGGCGGTCGGGTTCTCCCGGACACGCGGGTCGCCGAGCTCGATCGCCGAGCGGAGCCGCTTGTCGCCCTTCTTCTGACTGATCACCGTCTTGGAGGCGTAAGTGGCGAAGATGATCCCGCGGTGCACCACGCCCATCTGGTCGCCGCTGCGGTAGTCTTCGCCCCAACGGAACGGGGCGCCGCCGTCGACGGTGAATCCGATCGAGATGCCGCCGGCGCCCTGGGCGAGCATCTGGTACGCCTGCTGGTACGCCTCGATCGTCCAGCCGTCACCGGCCCCGACCGAGTCGCGGTTCGCGAACCGGCCGTGCCACTCCTTGCGCTTGAGGTCAGCAGCCTCGGACCAAGCGAACAGCTTGTCCTTGAGGCCCTCGCCGACGACGTCGCCAAGGAAGTCCGCCGCGGCGACGATGACCGGGCCGAACACCGGGATCGCCATCGCCAGCGCCGCACCCAGCCCGCCGAAGATCGCCTTCGCGCCGAGACCGAGCATGTTGTTGATCGCCTCGGGCGAGCGGCCACCGACCGTGACGTGCCAGACGTCCGACTTGGCGATCGTCAGCTCGGACGTCACGGCCTCCATGTGCTCGGGCTGCCACAGCACCCACGCCGGCACTCCGGCCGCGGTGGACGGGGTGTCGGCCAGGCCGATGCGCGGGGCGTTGGCCTCGGTGTCGAACGTGCGGATGAGGCCCTTGAGCAGGTCCCCGGCATGTCCGGTGGTGGAGGTGTCCCACTGTCGGGGCACGATGTCGAGGACGATGGTCGGCTTGGTCAGGATCGTGTGATCCGGGAACGGTTGCGGATCGCCCTCGAGCCACACGTCCAGGGTCAGCAACAGGCCGGCGGCGTCGAGGGTCTCCTTCACCGCCGCGAGGCCGGAGTCGAACCGCATGTCGAGAATCGTCATGGCGGTGGTGACCGGGGCGTTGATCGGGTTGACGATGCACGCCCATTGGTCGGCCACGACGTTCTCCCACGACTCGGGGGCCCACAGGTCCCAGCCGTCGATCGCGCCCGGCTGGAACTCGCGCATCGTGTTGACCAGGAAGTACTCCTTGATCACCTTCAAGCTCTGCCCGGCGCGGATGTCGCGGTACTTCGGCTGGGCGATGATCGGGAATCCGGGACTAGCCTGGAAGGTGATGTGCGCGGCGTAGCGATGCAGGCTGACGGCCTCGATCTTCACCCGCGCGCGCTTGGAGCCGTGGCCGTCGGTGATCCGCATGACCCGGTAGAACAGCCGATGCGGCTTGCCCGTGACGGGATCCTGCCCGGTCTCGATGAGCACCCACTGCGCCGCGTGGATCAGCTCGGTCCACGTGTCCTCCGGCTTGGAGGGGTCCAGTGACCCGAGCGGGATGAGCGTGTCGACCACGGGGTGGTTCACCGGATAGGAGCCGACGAACGTCGCCTCCTCGTTCGGCACCTCCGGGCCCTCCCACTCGAAGAACCCGTGCAGATCGTCGACCGGTTCGATGTGCCGGTCGAGGAGCTTCATCACCACGCCACCCGCGGCGGTGGTGGCCAGACGTTCAGCGGACCAGTCCGACACGACTCACCTCCCCCACGGGTTGAGGAACAACGGCTGCACCACTGCGGTGCAGCCGGTGAACGTCCACGGCGCGGTCGTGCCGGGCTCGATCGGGACCGGGGCGACCCGGCCGCGCATCTGCTGGCGCAGCGCCGTGGCGGGCTGGCCGTCGATCGTCACCATCCCGCCGGTCGCGGGATCGGTGTCCCAGACCGCCGGCACCGCAGTGGTCGGCAGAGTGAACTCCGGGATCCCCGGACCGGCCACCGTCGCGCCGGCCCCGGCCCACTCGATACGTGGGTAGTCATCCAGGTCCCCGGCGTTGTACACCTGCACGGCGCCGGTGTACGGCGCCGACTGCGGGCCGATCCACAGCCCGTCGAGGCACTGCACCGACAGCGACAGCGCCACCCGCCGCACCGGCTGCCCCGGCGCCCGCTCGGTCGGGGACCGATCAGGCATCGGGAACCCACCCGAGGCGAGCCGCGCCCGCGTGCGCATCAACACGCCGCGGTCCGAGACCCACGTCAGCTCCCCGTCGACGAGCGGCGACCACGCGAGAGCGAGCGCGTCGAAGATCTCGTCCAGCTCACGAGTCTCGCCGTCGACCAACTGCGAGGACACCGTCAGGTCGAGGGTGCCGGTCATCGGCGGCACCGTGAACCCCGACACCACATGCCCGGTGCGGGCAGGGCGCGCCTCCACCGTCGTGTCGGGGGAGGCGATGAAGCCGGACACCTTCGCCGCCTCCGCGCCCTGCGCGCCCTGCCTCTCACCGACGAGAGTCCATTCCGAGGAGTCGACTCCCGCGTATGCCAGGGTGATCACAGGCAGCCCCCTTCCACGGTCAGACGATCCCGGACACGCCCGCACCGAGCGGAGCGGGAGCGTTGTCGGAATCGGTCACACGGATTTCCAGGTCGTCGACGCGCTGGTCGAGCTCGTCGAGCATCTGCTTGACCTCCTCGTCCGTGTACGCCGTCTTGCCGGCGGGCAGCGCCACGGTCACCGAGGTGCCCGCGGGTAGCTGCTCGGCCGAGATGTCGGCCTCACCGTCGACCGACGGCACCACCGGCGCCGACATGTCGAGGCCGCTGAGGTCGTCCGGCACGGCGGCGGCGGGGTCGTCGAGCTTCGTGCCGATGACCCGGCCGTCGTCGTCGAGGAGTGCGGCCTCGCCGCCGATCGGTCCGTCGATGATCGCGTGCAGCAGGTTCCGGGTGGAGTCGTTGAGCTGACCGCCCAGGATCCCGCCGAGACCGACCATGCCCAGGGCACTGTCGGCCACGTCGAGACCGAGTGCGGTGCCGAAGTGCTGCGCGAACTCCTCCGGCGACCCCATGCGGCCCTGTTCGGTGGTCGCGGCCGCCCACGCGGTGAACCCCTTCTCGGCCGCGTTGGCGAACCGCTCGAGCTCGGCGAGGCCTTCGTCGACCCACCGCTTCATCTCGGGGGTCAGGAACTGCAGCTCGTGCACCAGCGCGGAGACGTCCCGCCACTGCTGGTTGGTCAGGATCGCCTCCGGCTTACCGGACTCGTTGTGAGCCACGGTGATGCCCTCGGCGAGGACACCGCCCTGGTCGTACCAGTTGTTCGCGTCGTGGAACGCGACCGCCGCAGACGGGGTGCCGTACCGCTGCTGGATGTAGCGGATGCCGTACTCGATCTGCTTGGCGGGGTCGGAGGTCTTGGGCCCGTACGGGGCCCACGTGGAGTCGAGGAACTGTGCGATGCCGTACGCAGTCGAGGTCGGGTTCTGGGCGTTGTTGTTCCAGCCCGACTCCCGCGTCCACAACTCCTTGAGCGCGGCCCACTCGCCGCCCGTCCAGCCGACCATCTCGGCCGCGGCCTGCCCGATCGTCAGGTTGTCCCCGGCGATCCCAGACAGGTCCAGCGACGAGCCGCCACCGAACACGCCGGCCAGCGACCCCAGGTGCTCTTTCGCACCGTCTACGAGTTTGCCGATCAGCGCGCCCGGCATCTCGCCCCACAGCCCGCCACCGAAGTCGGGCATCGCCTCGAGGATCGGGTCGATGATCGTCGAGAACGCCCGCGACACCATCGCCCGCACCATCGACAGACCGCCGCCGCCGGCACCGTTCCCGCCAGGCCCGTCGTGCGAGATCACCTCGCCTGTGTACGGGTCGGCGATCTCGGCCATCGCCCAGTGGACGTGGTCGGAGTGCCCACCGATCGCGCCAGTCGGGGCGCCGTTCTTAAGGTTCGGCCCCGGATCCCAGAACAACTCGATCGTGTTCGGGTACTCCCGAGCGATCCACGCCGCGAGAGCTCCCGATGGACCGAAGTCGACCGCCCGCTGCGCCATGTGGTTGTCGTAGCCCGACCCCACGTCCTCGTAGCGGGTGCCCGAGGTGATGACCTGATTCGGGAACGCCGCCCCGACCGCGCGCGCCATTGCGAACTGGATAGGGCTGGTCAGCTTCTCCCAGCCCGGCAGGGTGCCGCCGTCGGCGAACCCACCGAGATTGCCGCTACGCGCGGCCCGGTTCTGCCGGGCAACCTCGGCCGGTCCGCCGATCGCCCTAGTCCACTCCGGCACCATGATCGACTCGCCGCCCGACAGGTCAATGGTCATACCCGTCGACGGTTCGACGAACTGGTACACGTCGTGTCCCGGTGTGTAGCCGGGCAGGACACCGCCGGCTGCGTATGCGCCGAGAGTCTCGGGCATCGGCATCTTCCCGAGTTCCTCTAGACCGAGCCAGCCGGCGACCTTGTTCCACACCTCACGGATGCCGTTGTTGTAGACGTCCTCGATGACGAACTTCACCGGCTTGGCGGTGATGCCCTTGATGCGGTCCCACATCTGGCCGATGAAGTCGACCGCCTTCTGGAACGCGGTCTCCACGAATCCGAGTCCGGTCTTGAGGCCATCGAACACGGGGTGCACGACGTTGTCAGCGACCCAGGCGATACCGGCGCCGAGGGCGTCCCAGGTGGGCTTGATGACGCTGTTCCACACCCAGGAGAAGAAGTCACCGACCGCGCCGAGGGCCCACTTGAGCGCGTCCCAGTTGGGGCGGATGACGTTCTCCCACACCCACGCGATCCCCGCACCGAGCGCGTCCCAGGTCGGCTTGATGACTGAGGTCCACACCCAGCCGAAGAACGCGCCGACCGCGCCGAGCGCGGCCTTCAGTGCGTCCCAGGCGGGCCGGATAATCGCGTTCCAGACCCACGCGATCCCGGCGCCCAAGGCGTCCCACGCGGGCTTGATCAGGGAGGTCCACACCCAGCCGAAGAAGGCGCCCAGAGCGGAGAAGGCGGCCTTCATCGCATCCCACACGGGCTTGATGACGTTCTGCCACGCCCAGGCCGCCGCGTTCTTGATCGAGTCCCACAGGCCGATCCAGAAGCCGCGGAAGGCCTCGGACTTGTTCCACAGGATGACGAACGCGGCGACCAGTCCGGCGATGGCCAGAACTACCCACGTCCACGGGTTCGCGAGCATCGCGGAGTTGAGTAGCCACTGCGCAATCGTCAGGTTCCGGACCCATGTCAGGAGCGAACCGGCAGTGAGGATGCCGGAGGCGATCGCTACCCCGCCGAGCGCGATGGCGGTCACTCCGAGGACGATGCCCAGGTTCTTCAGCAGGTCGATGTTCTCTGACACCCAGCCGATGAAGCCGCCCGCACTGTCGATGGCGAACTGCTGCGCCGACCGCTTGAACTCTTCGAGTCGCGTCGCCGCGTTGTCGTTGAGGGTGTTGCCCATCTCCTCGGCCGCGCCGCCAACGTCCCCGAGTGCTTGGACCGCTGTAGACGGGTCCAGATCGAACAGGGCCCCGCCCAGGTCCTCAGCCTGGGTGCCGAACAGTCCGACCGCGGCGGCGTTGCGCTCGACTGGGTCTTCCATGGCCCGCAGGCCGTCGAGGACCTGATCGAGGCCCTCGCGGGCCCCCTCGCCGCCGGCGGCGATCTTCGCGGTCATCTCCTCGGCGTTGAGACCGATGGTCCCGTACGCCTCCGCCGAGGCCTTCGATCCGTCGATCGCGCGGATCTGGAACTCCTTGAGGGCATCCGCGACGAGGTCGGCGCTACGAGCACCGCCGGCCATGCCCTGCGCGATGAGGCCCGTCGCGGTCTGCCCGTCGATCCCGAGCGCCTGGAACAGCGCCGGGTACTCCGTCATGGTGTCGAGGAGGTCGCCCGCCTTATCGGCCCCCTGCTGGAAGCCGCGTGTGAGGATGTCCATGGCCGCGTCGGCATCGGGCGCGAGCCCGGTCTTGAGCATGGTGCCGATCGCGCCCGTGGCGCCCGCGAGATCCTGATCGAACGCCGTGGTCAGGTCCAGCACCTTGGCGGTGATCGACTCGATCTGAGCGTTCGTCGCGTCCTCGTCGACCAACCCCTGTTGCCACACGCCGCGCAGTGCGTCGTTGACGTCCTCGAATGAATCGCCGTACGCCTGCGCGTACAGGCTGCCCGCCATGTCGCCGAACTCTGCGGCCATCTCAGGGGTCGCCCCGAGCTGCGCTGCGAGCTTGTCGCCCAGGCGGTCCTGGTCGAGGCCTTCCATCATCGCGTCGGCGGAGGCGACGATGCCGCCGAGACCGGCAGCGAGGCCGCCGAGCTTGCCGACGAGCCCGTCGATACCGCCGCCGAAGCTCGCCATCGAGCCTTCGCCCATTTCGAGGGCGTCCGCGTTCTCACGGGCCGCCTGGGCCGAGTCGTCAGTCGCCCGGGCCAGCTTGTCCC
The DNA here is from genome assembly GCF_014145145.1 of Dietzia cercidiphylli. GTDB lineage: Bacteria > Actinomycetota > Actinomycetes > Mycobacteriales > Mycobacteriaceae > Dietzia > Dietzia natronolimnaea. The sequence goes on along the minus strand of NZ_JAALEA010000022.1, from coordinate 25,437 downwards.
GCTTCGACGTCAGGGACTTATCCGCGTTCTCAGCCGCGGTCGTCGCCTCGGACACGCGTCGCTGGGCAGTCGCCAGCTGTTCCTGGGCACGGGCGATCTTCAGCGTGTCGCCAGAATCGCGGGCCCGGGCAAGCTGCTCCTCGGCGATGCGCACCTTGCCTGCTGCGTCCGCAACCTTGTTGTGGGCCTTCTCCGCGACCTCAGAGGCCTTGTCGACCGCGGCCTTCGATCGCTCGACACCGGAAGCGATCTCCTTGCCGACGCGCTCGCCGACCTTGGTGCCCGCGCCCTTGGTGCCCTTGTCGAGCTCCTTCGCGAAGTCCGACAGGGAGGGCAGCGTCGGAACCCATACGACGTCACTGTCCACAGCCACCAACGCCACCCCCTTGCTAGTCGGTTGAAACCTTCACGCCCGCCGCCGGGGCATTACGCCCGGCGCCGCCGCCGGGGCGTAGCGACCGCAGCACTTCGAGTGCCTTGCTGGCCGATTTGCCGCCGAGGTTGCCGAGCTTCTTCTCGTCCTTCGACCACGGGTACGGACGGAACTTCGGCATCTTCGGCTTCTTGCGCTTCTGCCAGACCAGGCGCTGGTCGATCACCTTGAGCAGGTGGATCTGCTGCCACTGCAGCGCCTCGTTCCACGTCCACAACTGGCCGTCGTTCTGAGCCCGATGCAGCGCCGACGTAGGTGGCAGGCCATTGATCAGAGAGACGAGCATCCGCACGGTGATCTCGCCGCGCCAGAAGGCGGCGACGGGATCACCGAGCGACGGATACTGAGCGATCAGCGCCGCTTCACACGCCTCCGGGTAGCGCGCGAGGACCTCCGGGTAGGGTCCGCCTGCGTATCCGCGTAGGCCTCGAGAGCGGCGTTGATGTGCTTCATCTGGCCGCCTGCAGCGCGGAACTTCTCGCCCTGCTCGTCGCCGAGGTACAGGTCAATCAGCGCGGTCCGGAACTCCGAGGAATCGATCTCCCCGTCGTCCAGATCGTCGCGCAGATCCTCCAGGTCGTACTGGAGAGAGTCGTCCGCGAGACGCGGGTCGATGCACCACCACGTCTCACCGAGGGCGATGAACGGGAACCGGTCGGCGCTTCCGACGACCTCCTCGCGCTTGGCGAGCATCGCGTCGATGTCGATGGGCTTGTCGGAGAACTTGTCCATGGCCACGGTGGGCCTCCTTCATGTCGGGCTGTCGGGCATGAGGTGGCCCCGGTCGCGCGTGCCCGACAAGGCGCACGACCGGGGCCGTCAGTGGGGCCGCCCGAGGGCGGCCGAATGGGGGAGGACGGATCAGGGGGTGGCCGGGGTGGGCAGGTCCCAGCCCTCGAGGAACTTGCGCTTGCAGGACCAGCCCTGCGCCGTGAGGTAGCCCTTGATCGTGATGGGGTACCCGATCAGCGAGCCCTTCGTGTACGTCTGGCCACCGCGCTCGGAAATGCCGCCGTTGGGGATCTCGATGCGGCGCCGGTACGGGTCGTCGATGACGTCGATGCCGAAGAACACGCGGTGCTTCTTCGGGATGTTGCCGTCGACGAACTCGATCGAGCCGTCCGCGTTGCGGGTCATGTCCGCTTCCTGCTTGCGGAAGTACAGCGCGACCGTGTCGTACGACGTGGTCCACAGGGTGGTCTCCCACGTGATCAGCACGCTGGTGATGTCCTCGCGGACCTCTGCCGTGGCCTGCCAGGGGGTGAAACCCTCGGAGGACTCGTCGACCGACTCGGTGATCCCCTCGTCGGAGATCCAGCCCAGGTCGATGAACTCCTCGGCCCACTCGGCCATCCCGTCGGGGGCGATCGTGCCCAGGGGTGCGTACATCAGCTGCCCGGTCACGCCCATGCGGACCAGTTCGTCGTCGTAGTTGTCGCCAATCGGGGTGCTCATAGCGTTCCTTCCTGAAATGCGTGAAGCCCCCGAGGATTCGGGGGCTTCGTCGGTGGTGGGTCCCGCTACGAGCGGGCGAGGAAACTCACGGCCGCGCCGTAGCGGCGGACGTTCTCGTTCCTGTCGGGGCGGGGTGTCAGGGCCGGACGACGGCTAATCGTCGCCGCGCGCGAGGCCAGCGGCACCGCCAGTCGCGCTCGCACGGCCTGGCCCACGTCCCGGGCCGTGACCTTCTTGGCCGCGTAGACGTCGACGTCGGCGTCCAGGCGGTCGAGGGACAGCCGCCCGTCCCATGACTGGAGCTCCTGGGTAGCCGGCAGCGCGGTCACCTGAATGAACGGGAGCGGACTGTCCGGGCGCATCTCGGGGCCCACCCCGGCCGCTCCCAGCTCATCGAGGACCGGCTTGAGGTGGGCGACGAGCTCGGACTCGATGTCGACGTCAGCCATGGCCTACCGCTTCCGGGGAGCCTTCGCGGCCGGCTGCGAGGAGTCGGCCGCGGCGACCGCGTCATCCAGGGCCGCCCCATCAGCGTCAGTGTCGGCGGCGGTCTGCGGCCGCTCGGTCGGGGCGGCCTCGTCGCCGTCCTTGCTCTTGGCCTTCTCCAGTGATGCCGCGCGCGTGTGCATCGACGGCCGGGCCGGAGGTACGTCCTTCTCGCTGACGTACTGCGCCTGCCCGGTGCGGACCGCGGCGCGTGCCTCCCGCGGCCGCAGTTCCTCGGTCTTGCCGACCTTGCTCGGGTCCGAGTGGGCCGCCCACTTGACCTTGATCGTCTCTTCCTTCGTTGCCATGGTCATGCCTCTCTGATTGCGCGCCCCAGGGCGCGGATTCTGGGGGTCGACTCCGAGCCGTACTCCTCGATGGGGGAGTCCGACACGATGTTCACGTAAGCGCGGCCACCGGGCCGGATGCCCGACTTGACCGTGATGCGGGCCTTGCCGCCCTCGGCGTTGGTGATCGCCTGAGCGCGGGCCGCCTTCGCCCGCGCCACCTTCATCAGGTGGGCGCGGACCTGCCGGTTGCGGTTGATCTGGTCGAACATCTTCTTCGACATCGCCATCAGCCGGACACCCTCTCGAGCATCGCCTCGACGTGATGGACACCGTCCGGCTTCATCGGATGGGGGAACCGCAGGATGTCGCCGATGACCGCGAACACGAGCCCCGAGGGGATGCGGATCCGGTCGATCGGCCGCAGCGGCAGATCCCTGCCGGGTGGCGATATGAGCTGCCACCCGGTGACGACCTGCGGCCGCTCCGCGGGCCCCTCGGACGAGCTGAGCGGCTGCACCGACACCATGAAGTCGACCGGCACCGGCTCCGGTTCGGACCAGTCCAGCACGTCCGTCCCGAATTCGTCCTCCGCGACCGTCGGCCGCAGGATCGTGATCGTCGTGGTGAACCCCGGCCTCATCCGACCTCATCTCCAAAGTGCCACGACGGGGAGAGCGCACTGGGCGCCCCGAACATGGCCAGATGCCAGTCCAGGAGCCGCAGCGCGCCCGCCGTGGCGACGAGCGTGCCAGAGCCCGCGAGGGCCCCGTTGCGCCACGAGTAGGACTGGTGGCCCCGGTACTCGCCCGGGGCGAGCGCCTCGGCCACCATGTCGACCACGACGATCTTCGCGAGACCCATCTGCTCGGGGTCCGCACGGTCGATCGTCACGTACTGATCCAGTAGCCGCGACGCCGCGACGATCAGGGACCCGGCCCGGTGGGTGTCCACATCCGAGAACGGGCGCTCCACCTCGTACCCGACGTCATGCGCCTCGGCGTACATGCGCGGCTCCTTCCTGTGCCAGCCTCCGGCGCACCACTACGAGGTGATGCGCCGGAGGGGCGCCCGGGGTCACCCGTACAGGGCGATCAGATCGGCGCGAGTGGCGTCGGCCGCCTCGTCGGGGTCGTGCCCCTGGGCGACGGCGTACTCGCGCCAGGCGGCCACGGGGCCGGTCTTGGCCGGCTTCTCGACCGTCTCCTTAGTGGAGTCGTCGGGATTCTGGTCGCCGGTCTCGTCGTCCGGGTTCTGGTCCCCCTGGCCGTCACCGTTGTCGCCGCCTCCGTCGCCGTTGCCCTCGTCGGTCTTCGGCTTCTCCGGGGGCGGCTTCTGCTCGGTCTTGGTCGACTTCGCAGCCGCGCGCTTGATCGGCTCGACGGCCCCGATGCGCTGGAGCCGGGCCTCGTCCGCTCCGGTGATCTCGACGGTGGCCCCCTTGCGGTGCCGGACGAACCGGAACTGCTCGGTGGGCTTGGAGAGCACCTGGTCCCACTGGTCAGCGAGGAGCTTGTACTTCGCCATCGGATCAGCCCCCCTGCACGCCGGTGATCCAGCACGCCGCGAGCGGCTGGTCGACGCCCTTGACCCGCTTGCGGGAGGTGTCCGAGCGCCACGACTCGGTCGGGCCGCCGTTGGGTCCGCCGCCCTCGGGGTACATGTTCGTCGACTGCAGCACGCGGGTGTCGGAGTAGAACCCGACCGTGCGGCGCTCGACGACCAGGACCCGGTCCAGCGGCCACGAACGCGACTGCAGCGCAGCCATGCCCATGATCTGGTTGGGGAGCTTGCCGGTGTACCGGATGTCCTCGGCGGCGAGGGTGTCCTTGTACACGTCGATGAACTTGTCGTTGTCCATCAGGACCGGGGTGATCGAGGCCGGCAGCACGACGGTGTCGGCCACGAACCCCATGGTGTCGTCCCCGTCGGTGTCGCCGGACAGGGACGCCGAGCCGATCTTCTCCATCGCCGCGGCGATGTCGTGCCGCGGGTTGCCGGCACCGTCGGTCCACGCCGCCGACGCGGGGATCTCGGGAATAGCCGAGTTCGACAGCAGGTGACGCAGCGCCCGGTCGTCGTTGCGGATGAACGTGTTGACGAGCTGCGTGATCTGCATCTGCGCCAGATCGAGCCGACCCTCGTCGATCATCTCCTTCGACACGCGGATGCCGCGCGCGATCTTCTGCGAGACCGCGATCTTGGGCAGGCCGATCGCGCCGGCGGTCACCGGGATCTCGGCGAACTCGGCGACCGGCTCCGGGCCCTCCTCGAGGTACAGCGGCGTGGACTCGTTGTACGAGACCAGGCCGTTGACGTTGGGGCCCGCATCGCGCAGCAGCGACTCGGAGAGGAACTGGTTGGCGAGCAGTTCGATGATCTTCGTCGGGACCAGCTTGGGGTTCCCGACGAGATCGTTGATCGTGATGCGGGGACCGTCGTTGACGCTCACCACTCCTGTGGGTGCCATGATGGCGATTCCTTTCTGGGGGTCAGAGGGTCCGGACGAGCCCGGACTGATCGGCCGCCGTGACACCAGCGGGTTCAGTGACGTAGCCGAGGATCCGGCCGGTGGGGGACGCGCCAGCGGGCTTGACCTTGCCGTCACCGGCGGAGACCACCGCCTCGCCAAACGCTGCGGCCGCGGAGAACACGCACCGCACTTCGATGCCGCCGTAGGCCACGGCCGTGTACTCGGGAACCGAGACGGCCGAGACGAGCGGGTTGCCGAACGCGTCAGCGCTCGAGGCGGAGCTCGGCGGGGCGGCATCGCCAATCGACACACCGAGGACGGTGCCCGAGTCGGCAGCGGCGACACCGATCTTGCCGCCAGTGCGCGCCTCGACGACCTGCCCGCCGCGGACGGTCTCGGTGACGTGGAAGGTCTTGGGGCCGTGCTTGGTGACCATGGGGATCGCGGACATCAGAAGCTCCAGTTCTTGAAGAGGTCGGACTCGGTGACGTCGGCAGAGGCGCCGACCTCGTCGCCGTTGTGGCCGATCTCAGCGACCGGCACCATGTTGTCGGGCAGGGACGCCAGAACATCGGCCATGCCGGCGTCGTGCTCGATGACCGAGCACCAGTGGTCCTTGCGCGAGGGCGGGATCTTCCCGGCGCGAATGGCGGCAGCTACCTTGCCTTCGCGGTCCTGGAGCTCGAGCTTCTTCTGCGCGGCGGCACCCGCCGCGGCCTGAGCCTTGATGCTCTCCAGCGTGGAGGCGTCGACCATGGTGAGACCCTTCTTTTCGGCTGCTGCGCGGATCTGCTCGACCCCCAGAGCGGCGGCGGAGACCGGCGCGGCGTCTTCGCCCTCGCCGGCGGCCGCCGCGGTGGAGGTGTCCACGAGCGCGGTGAGCGCCTCGAGGACATCCTGAGCGGTTGCTCCTTCTCCCAGGCTGAGCAGGCTGAGCAGCTCCGCGGCCTGGGTGTCGTCGAATTCCATCGACGTTCCTTCCTCTTCGGTATCACCGACCGCGGCGGTCGGAGCTTCGGGGCGGGACTCCTCACGGGAGGCCCACGCAATGGCGGGGGTCCGGCCGGACGCTGCGACGTACTCGCGCTTGACCAGCTCGGCTTCCCCCCACGTGATGCCGGTGTCGGCAGCGGTGAACGGGACCCGGTACAGGTCCCCGGTCTCGTCGTCGACCGCGATGACTTCGCCCGGGTCGACGTAGATCTCTTCGATCCACCACCAGTTGCTGGCGGCGGGTCCCTCGTAGAAGCTGCGCCGCACGTCCTCCACCGACTGCGACGCGGCGACCTTGATCGCCTGTGGCATGGGGGTTCCTTCCCTCGTGACCGGCATGGTGAACTCCGCCCCGGTCGGATCGGCGGATTCTGCGGCGGACACCCCGTACAGGGCCGCGATGTCCTGGAGACTGCCGAGCGTGCCGACGCCCGGCGCCGTCACTCCCAGCAGGGCTACGGCGGTCAGGACGAACGGGTGCTCGCGTCCGGTCTGATCGGTGAACCCGTACTGGCCCTCGATGGACCGGTCGGGGAACGCGGATGCCAGGACCGTGGCCAGCCACTCGGGGACGCCCTTGTAGTCACCGACGAGAGTCGATCCGTCATCGGAGACCCGCATGTTGTCGACCCACCCGACCGCAGGTTCGCCGTCGAACCGCGAGTCACTGTGGCCCAGCTTGAGCACCGGCCGGCGGATCGCCGGGGACTCGAGCGCGGACACCGCGGCGTACAGGTCGTCGGAGGTGACCGTCCATATCCCTGTCGAGATCGGCCACGTGCCGACCTTGATGAGCTCGACGTTCGGGATCGTCTTGAGCACCGGCCGCGGTGGCACCACCACCTCAACCATCGCCGTCACCCCCGTCCGTCTCGCTCGCCCCGGACCGAGAGCCCGGGTCGGGTGCGCCGAGCGCCCGGCGCAGCCACACCTCGAGGTCGTCGTCGACTGTGATCGCGCCCGAGTCGATGAGCGTGCGGACCGCCTGAGCGACCGCCATGTCGGTAGAGCCGATCGTGTCGAACGTCAGCGTCGGGGCGAGCACGTCGGTGCCGAACTGCCAGTCGACGAGATCGTCGATCACGTGCTGGTTCGTCGTGTCGGCGACCATCTGTGCGATCGCGTTCAGCGACGTGATGAACAGATCCGCTTGCGTGGAGGCCAGCGCGTACGAGCCGCCCTTGCCGTCGAGGTTCAGGAAGTGCGCGAGCGCGGTGCGGGCGATCTGCGCGTCGTGGTACTCGATGACGGTCCGCGCCGGGACCAGCATGCCGTTCACGCCCTTGAGGTCCAGCTTGGCGCCGAACGGCAGGCCCGCACCGGCGGTGTCTCCGGCGCGGTACTCGTTGGCCATCTTGCGGCCCTTGGCGATGTCCTCGGAGCTCGCCCCGTCGGGTGCGGTGTAGACCGGCACGCCGACGCCGTTGCGGCGCACCGAGATCGCCTCGATGCGCAACAGCTGGTCCTTGAGGAGCCAGTGCTTGTAGGCGCCCCGTAGGAGCGAGGTGCCTGCCCAGTCCGCGCCCTCCCGCTCGTTGACGTACGCGACCAGGCGGTCGACCGGGATGAACCGCCGGCCGCCGTCGCGGGCTTTGACGGTCCGGCCCGCGGGGGATGCCTGTTCGATGCCGACCAGGCCGCCGTCGTCGGCGACCTTGATGTCGGTCAGCGTGGAGGGCATCCGGGGGGCCAGCTTGCGCAGCTCGACGTCACCGGTGACGGGGTCCACGGTGACGACCTGTTCGAAGAACATGTGTCCCAGCGGCAGCGACAGCAGCGCGAGCCGCAGGTGCTCGGTCCAGGAGAACCGCGACTTCCGGCGCCGGGGGGCCGGGTTGTCGCCCGTGGTGAGCGGTAGCCCGAGCTGCTCGGCAACGTACGCGGCCACCTCGGGTTCGGCGTCGCCCGGGTCGATCCGCCACTTCGTGGACCGGATCGGCAGCGTGACGGCCTTGAGCACCGAGATCGTCTGAGCATCCGCTCGGCGCATCCGGTTGAACACCGTGACCGACTGGGGCCACCGCAGCTCGGGGACTTCCTCGATGTCGGCGTCGATGGACCAGTAGCTTCCCGGACCCGTGAGCATCGGCGACTGGGCCGACACGACGTACCCGACTTCGCCCACGGGCGCCGCAGCGGGCGCGGCGGCCTTCACAGTCTCGGTCATCAGCGCCCCCTTCCTCGTCTAGAAATTCGCGGTCATGAAGTCGATGCCCTCGCCCGGGCCCGACGCAGAGTCCGCCGACGTCGGCACGTGCTCGGGTGCCGGCGGCGGCGCATCGGCCGCGACGTCGAACTTGTCCAGCCCCCAGGCCGCGTTCGTCAGCACGATCAGCGGAGAAATGTCGTCGTTCTTCAGCCGCTCCCATGCCGCCCCGCCGGACTGCCCCACGTCGCGCAGCTGCGCGTGTTCGAGCAGCGGCGCGACGCGCGGGTCGCCGTCGTGGGTGAGCGTCTGGTTGTCGACCGCCTGGAGGAACCCGTTGGTCGCCTCGGAGAGCTGACCGGACTTGACGAACTCCGGCTCGATCTCCAGATCGGTGAGCGGCTTGGTCAGCAGGTCCTTGGCGATGCTCTTGTCGTCGAGCACGACCGCGACCGGATCGTTGGCCGCGACGGCCGCTGCGACCTTCGCCGCGATCTCGGTGGGCGAACCCGGGCCGCGGTAGCCGATCTGAACGTGCTTTCCGGTCGCGGTGCGTACCGCCGCGCCGATCGTCCACCGCCGCGACTTGCGCATCGCCGGGTCTCGGATCGGTTCGCACTCCACCGCAAGGCACGACGCGCCGGTCGCGACCGCAGTGAGGTCTCTGAGGTCGCCCCAGGCGTCGGGGTCGATCACCGGGGGCAGCTCCTCCGGCCCGTCGGTGGGCCAGTCGCCGAGCCCCATGTACTCGCAGCCGAACGACTTCCGGCCGGCCTCGGTCTTGCGGAACGTGCGCCACTCCGCGCCGAGCTTGGCCTCGGTCTGGATCACCCCATACGACGGATTCCCGACTCTCCACGACTCGGGGTCGTCCATGGCCGAACCGTCCGGTGACCGCCACTCCGCGTAAAAAAGCCCCTCTTCGCGTTCCTGCCCTCGAGCGCGCACCGACGCCAACTGCATCCCGTTCGGGTGTTGGTCGACGTTCACCGCGCTCGAGGTGTAGATCTTCTGCGGATCTTTCGCCGCCATCTGCGTAGGAGACAGCGCCGCGAGGTCAGCGAGGTCCAGGTCGTACGCCTCGTCGTAGATCGTGAGGTCGACGACGTCTAGACCACGGCCGGCGTTCGGCGATCGGGTGGTGAACACGACCTGCGCGCCGGTGGTGAGTACGATCGTGCCGCGCCCTTGCGAGCAGGTGTGCGACTCGTGGAACGCCATGAGGTCCGGCTGTGACCGGACCAGGTTCCACGTGCGCTTCCACAGCGACTTCGCGGTCTCCCACTGCTGCGCCGAGAAGATGATGTTCTCCCCGAGCACGAACATCCGGTAGATCACCAGCAGCGACAGGATCAGCGACTTGCCGTTCTGCCGAGGGACGATTAGGCAGCACTCCGGATGCGTCCAGGTCCCGTCCGGGTCCTTGGCCATGATGTGCTCGATCGACCACGTCTGCCACGGCATCGGGCGGACCTTCATCCGCCGCGCGAGCTTGACGACCTTTTCACCATGCGCCGAGTCGCCGACCGTGAACGACTGCGCCCACGGCGTCTGCCGGCCGGTGAGTTTCGGCCACTCCGCCGCGATGATCTCCGCGAAGATCTCGTCGACGTCCTCAGAGGTCGTCGAGGAGACCGCCGAGCTTCCCAGAGAAGGTGCCTCCATCACGCCTCCTCCGGATCTCCGCGAGCGTCTGCCTGAACACCGTCGTGAGCTGACGTGCTTCCTGCATCACCGAGTCGACCCGGATCTCGAGCACCTTGCCGCTGCGCCCCTCGGTCAGCTGCGCCCACAAGTCGGTGTCGCCGCGCAGGATCGCGTCGAGCTGGTCGAGGCGATCCTTCGTCCGGCCGGCCTCCTCGATCAGCGCCACCAGGTCCGCCGGGTCGTCGTCCTCGGCCAGCGCCGCACGCAGTCGATCGCCGCCCGACCGTTCGTCGGCGGCCTGGTCCTCGTCGGCCACCGCCGCCACCTCCTGCACGTGAGTTTCGAGCCCGGCAAAAACTCCTGACTGGCACCGGCGCAGGGAGTCAGGAGGGCGGGGGTCCAGATATTTTCGGGGTGGGGGGTCCTATCCCCAGTCCAGGACGTGGGCGCGCGGCTCCGGCGGCCCGGTCAGCGCCACCGTGGCCACCGCGGCAGCGGGCGACGGGGGCGGCCACACCCCGGTCAGCGCCGGGCGGAGCTCGTCCTTCGATCCATCCCCACGCTGACGGTTGCACGTCGAATGCATCAGCCGGTCAGCCTTGCGGCCGCCACGACTGCGGGCCTCCGAGTGGTCGCCCTCTAAGGTCTTGCCATCGAAGTTGCGAGCGGGATCCTTGAACATCGGACGCTCACACCACCAGCACGCGGTTCCTTCCACGTGACGACGACGCAGGCTCTCGACGTCCTGCTGGTGCCTCCACCCGAGACCACGCTCGGTCGTCGAGCCGGGCATCAGGTGAGCCGGTCGAGGATCTGTGCCTTCGCGAGGTCCAGCATCCCGAGCATCGTCGTGGCGGCGAGGTCGTCGTCCGCCTCGACGAGGACATACTCGGTGCCGCCGTCGGTCGACAGGGTGATGGTCAAGGCTGCGAGATGCAGCCCGTCGGGTGCGGCGTCCATGATGGCCTCCCGGTGGTTGTACCCGGCCGTGCGCCACGCGGGGGATGCGCGCCCTCGCATCGAAGCGGGGCCAGTTGGGAGATGCGCGCGGGCGACTACGGCCGGGAGATTAGATCCACGCTCGATGCCGCGGCGTGGGCTCACGGGTTCCACACGCCGACCACAGGGCGGGAACGACGAAGCGTCGGCGGTCCTGTGGACCCACCGCGCTCGCAAGGCGAAGCCTAGCACGTCGTGTTGGACAAGCCAGTCACATCTTCCGTTTCGCGTGTCGCACGTGATCGAGCACCTCGCTCACCGCGTACATGCGGCAGCGGGGCGGCCCGTACACCGACACCTTCCCTCGCTGGCCCCACTTGCGGATCTGCTCGGCCGTCGGCTGGTACTGGCCTTCGGTGTACTCGTCGACCAGCTGCGCGCACATCTCGGCCGACACCTGCGCAGTCGCGAGCCCCTGGGCGCGCTCGGCGGTGGAGTACTCGTCCAGGCGCCGAGCTGGCGGCGGGGTGGTGATCCCGAGGATCGTGGCGGCCCACGTGCCGATCTCATCCGCGCAATCCTGGCCCCACGCCTGCTGCGCAATCCGATGAGCATGTACCCGGAGGTGGAGTGCGAGCGACCGGTCGTCGTCGTGGTCGGGGAGATGCACGCCAGTGTTGTCGCGCAGGTTCACCGACCACGACATCAGGCAGGTGTGCATCTCGATAGAGGCCGACAGTGCGGTCAGGTTGAGGGGCGGCCGGGAGTCGGGCACACGCGGATTGCGTGCAGTCCGACCACCGGGCGGGCTGGTCTCCAGCCGAGCGATGCGCAGCAACTCGGCGGACGAATCGGCGATGATCTTGCAGTCGGTCGCCAGCGTGCGCACCGACTGCCGGTCGAGGAACGTCTCGGTCACGAAGTCTCCTGGGATGCGGGGTCGGACAGGTCGAGCAGGAGCAGCGGCATCAGCCCGCCTCGCTCTCGGTCACGCACTTGCGGCACGGCTCGGGCAGCCCATGCCGATCACAGTCGGTATCGGTCACAGTCGACGGGGCGCCCTTCCACTCGGCCCACGGGGATCCGATGCGGCCAGGGACATACACCTCGGGAGGTTGGCCGGCAGCACCCACAGGCCGAGCGGCAGGACCCGGAGCACCACCAGACGACGAGGGCCCGGCACCACGACCACGCCCCCGCCTCCGACGCCGCTTCCTGCCACCAGCCGGGCCCTGACCCTGACCGTGACCCGGCCCCTCACCCCGACCAGAACCCTGTCCCTTACCCAGCCCTGACCCTGACCCTGACCCTGACCCTGACCTGCGCGCGTCGGCACGCGTGCGTGCGAGGACAGCGTTCCGGGCTGATTCCACGTCTGGTTCCAGAGTGGTTTCCGAGTGGTCGGGCGGTGCTGGTCGCTCCTGGGCGGTCGGAGACGGCGAGCCGGGTGTCTGCGGTCGACCGGCCGGCGATCCTGCATCAGCGGCGGCCTGGCCCGGCGAGACGGTGGTCTCAGCGGCGGGCGTGGCCGGCGACGCGGGATCTGCGACGGCGGTCGGCGACACTCGGGGCTCTGCGTCGTCTGGACGCGGCCCGTTGTGAGCGGGAGGGGGGCGGAGCTGCAGCTCGGTCTGCGAGAGCTGCCGCTGGCCCTTGTGGCTGTTGCAGCCGCCGCAGGCGATCACGATGTTCGTCGAGCCGATCGCGAGGGTCGGGTCGACGTGATCGAGATGCGCCCGGTCTTCGGGCGCGCTGCGGTTGTCCTTCTGGCGTACTCGCTTACCGCAGTACCGGCAATCCGCCTCACGAGGACGGTCAGGGCTCACGCAGTCCCGGGCCCACACCTCGGCGCGGATCCGGGGCTCCTTGAGCTCCTTGGCCTTGCGGTCCTTGAGCTGTTTCTCCTCGCGGGTGGCATAGCCGTAGTCGGACCAGTCGTGGAACACGAACGCCCCCGGCGGGGGCTGCGCGCAGCGCGCACACGAGTGGCCGGCGGAGTGCCAGAGCCCAGCGGCGACCAGGAGGCCTGCGAGCTCATCGACCTTCGCCGGGTTCAAGGTGACCCGCACGAGACCCGCACGGGACACGATCCCGTCCAACGTCGACTGATTGATGTCTGACCCGGCCGACACCCACATCCCGAGTGCCGCGAGACCGCGATCATCACGCTCGAGGGAGAGATCGAGCAGCTTGCGGACCTTCGGGTTAGTCGTGAACTTGTCATCGACCTGGAACCACGGCATCAGCGCTCACCACCGGAACGGGGCTGCGCGACACGAGATCGAGACACGGGACACCAACTTTCAGACGAGACCAGACGCAGGACGAGGCAGCGGCGGATGGCGGCGAGCGAGGTCGCCGGGCTGGGCGGGGCACGGCCTACGTGCCCTTGACGTTCATCACCTGGCGCAGCTCGTGCACGACCTCGACCAGATCGGCCGCGTCCTCCATCACCTGGTCGATGTCCTTGTAGGCGGCCGGGATCTCGTCGACCCACTCGTCACCAGGCCGGTACACGATGCCGCGCATAGCCTCGTCCAGGTCGGCCGCGGTGAACCGCTTGCGGGCCTGCGTGCGGGACATGGCCCGGCCCGCGCCGTGCGGTGCGGAGAACAGCGCCGACGGATTGCCCTTGCCGCGCACGATGTACGAGCGGGTACCCATGCTTCCGGGGATGCACCCCATCCGGCCCTCGGTGGCGTCGATGGCGCCCTTGCGGGTCAGCCACACCTTCCGGCCGCCGACCTGGACGGTCTCGGTGTAGTTGTGGTGGCAGTTGACCCGCTCAGTCTCGCCGGCGTCGTCGTCGCCGAACAGGCGGGCGAGCTGGTCCAGGAACCGGTCCATCATCTCGTCCCGGTTCAGCCGCGCGAACGTCTGCGCCCAGTGCAGCTCCGTCAAGTACCGGGTGAACTCCGGAGTGCCCTGCGGGAGGTAGGCGTGGTCCCGGTCGGCGAGCTGGATGTGCCACCGCTTGCACAAGGCTTGGGCGATCTTGATGTGCTTCTGCGCGATCTTGTTGCCGACGCCCCGCGACCCGGAATGCAGGAAGCACCAGACGGCGCCCGTCTCGTCGAGGCACAGCTCGATGAAGTGGTTGCCCCCGCCGAGGGAGCCGAGCTGCTCACGCCACTTCGGAGAGTGAGACAGGTCGACCTCGTTCCTCTCTGCGAGCGCTTCGAGCTCGGCGACCCGATCATGGGTGTGGTCGTGGTGCACGCGGCTGTTGTAGTTGCCCGGCGACAACGGGATGGCGCGCTCGACCTGGTCCCGCAGCTCGGACAGGTCGATGCGCTCGAGGTCGGCCTCGGTGTATCGGGTTCGAGCCGCGATCATGCCGCACCCAATGTCGACGCCGACCGCGGCGGGGATGACCGCGCCCTCGGTCGGGATGACGGTGCCGACGGCGGAGCCCTTACCGGCGTGGGCGTCGGGCATGAGCGCGATGTGCGGGTGGATGAACGGCAGACCAGCGAGGGCCACCGCCTGGTCAATGGTGGTCTGGTCAATGTGGGTTGCCCACGAGAGGACGTTCGGGGCGAGCTGAGTGGTCACGATGTCTCCTTGATGGTTGCGAGTACGGCGTGCACGAGGCCACGCAGTAGTTCCGGAGTGGGGTCTGCGGCACCCCACGCGTCGAGCAGGGACTGCTCGGCCGCCGCCTTGTGCTCGTCACTGGTCATCACGGACCTCCGTCTGTGCTGTCTCGGCGATGGCGCGGGCCCAGGGCTTGGGTGAGATCGGCGGCACCCACCTAGTTATGGCGATCTTGAGGTCCGCCTCTTCGAGGATCTGGCGAATCAGCGGATCGTCCGCCAGCGGCCGGAAGCGGCGGCGTACAGCGTCTTTCAACGCGGTATCGCTGAGCCAGTCCTTGAGGTACCGGCGGTAGGGGTCGCGCATCGCTTCACGGTCGATGCGAGGCGGCTGGGTCAGCTGCGGCCAGTCAGGGAGCTCCCACCCCGGATACAGTTCGGTCCAGCTCGCGTCGAAGATGCGGCGCACGATCGCGGTGTGAACCGCTGCGCTGACCGCTTTTCTCGCGAGGCTCATCGGCTCGGGGGGCGGGAACTGCATCGGCTCGGTCACTGGAACTCTTTCCATCCGTGGACGGGGCATCGGGGGTCGATCCACCAGGGCCAGTCGGGGGCGTGGCGGTGGTCCTGTTGGGGGCAGGGGCAGCCCTTGGCGCGGGCCTCCTTAGAGCCGGGCGGCGGGGTCACGACGTCCACGTCTGACACCGCAGCTCTAGGTCGGCGGGCGCGTACAGCCGCACGTCCTCCCACCTGATGCGGGTCACCGCGACCACCTCGTCGGACAGGGGATTGTCCTGGTAGCACCAGCCGTCCGCCTCAGACACCGTGTCGTCCCGGTCGAGGATCCGGCGGCGATTCGCGGTCGTGACCACGAGTCCGTACCCGCGGTACCAGTCGACCCCGGTGTCGTCGCGGAACCCGTGCTCCACGAGCTGCAGGAGGTCACCGGCGATCGGTCCGCCGTCACGCTGACGATCCGGGGCGGTCACCACAGGGCCCCTTCCCGCTCCGCTGCCCGTTCGGCGGACCTTGTCCACCGGGCCGCGTAATGGCGGCAGTCCGCAGCCTCCCGGGGGTGTCCGTGCTCGGCATACATCGCGGCCTGCCGGGCCATCTCGTCGGCCCACGCTCGACATTCCATGGACGATTCCGGTTCCAGCACCTGGCCGATCACCCCTCGGCCCTCCCGTCGCCCTCGGCATCGTCCATGTCGGCGGGCAGCCAGTCGGACACGAAGCGGTGGACCGCCTCCACCCCGCGCTCCCCGCCAGGGTCCGCGTGCTCTCGACTCTCGGCTTTCATCACCCGGACCTCGCCGGACCGCCGCACCCACCTCTGAGCCCACTCCTCGCGCACCTGGTCCGCGGGGATCATCACCCACTCCTGGGAGGCGCTGACGTCTTCGACGCCCTCGAGGGGGTCGGGGGCGAGGAGGCCAGCCTCGGCCAGTGCGCGGGCGTAGTCGCGGAACATCGCGGCCATGATCGGGTACCGGTCCGGGTTGAAGTTCTTGTCCATCACCCCAGCCGCTTGTTCTATGGCGTGCTCCATGCCGGTCACAGGTCGGCCCCGCGCATCCCCGGCTTCTTGACCCGCTCATAGAGAGCGTCGAAGTCGGCCTTCTTCGCCCATACGACGACCTTGTTCGTCTCTCGCTCCCGGCCCAACACCGGGCCTTCGTGGGTGATCAGGAGACGATGGACCTCCTCGACAGTCGGCACGACGATCCACTTGGCCACGTCGGTCGGATCGCTGGACTTGGCTTCCTCATGGATCTCGCAACCGAACTCGCGAGCGGCAGCGGAAGCGTTTTCCCGCGTCACCTGATAGGCGTACACGCGCTGTCCACGGGGCTGGTATTCGTCCATCACGGTCACTGGTCCGCCTCCTGCCCGAGGAGGTCGGCGGGGAGCCACTTGCCGGCGCGATTCATCCGCCACTCGCTGCCGTCGGCCTCGTTCACCAGCCGGTAGTGCTCGGGGTGGCGCGTGGTCACCCTGGCCTCGACCGGGTCCACGGACTGCTCAGCCTGGATGTCGACCGCCTCGCGCACGGCGTCGACCGCAGACGGGATGTGGATGATGGCGAAGCCCTGGCTATCCGGGCCGCTCGTGTTCCAGCGACGCGACAGGATCGCCTTCTCGATGTCGGCGCGGGACACCGCAGGGGCAGTGGCGGGGACGAGGGGCACGAGGTTGCGGACCTTGTCGTCTGCCATCCAGAACGATCCGTAGACGACGTCAATCAGCCACGTGTTGCCGTCGCGGGCGTCGGGGGAGCGGCGGCGGCCGGACTCGAATCGGATCCACTCGGTGTCGGCGAAGTTGCGGCACTCGCCGGTGTAAACGGTGGTGCGGTCGCAGTCGGCGGGGTTGATGGGGGCATCGCCGACATAGCCGGTGACGGTGATCCCGTGAACGGGCCTGCCCTCCACGATCGGGGTCCGCTCCGGGGCGAGGGCCGCGGCGAGCTTCGCGCGCTGCTCTGCGGTGAGTCGGGCCCAGATTGACGACGGCTCGGCGGGGTTGGGGTTGGTGGCGTCGATGCCGAGGTGGCACACCTCGAGCTCGACGCCGTTGTCGGCTGTGATCTTCGTGCTCATGGTCGGAGGACCCTTCCGGTCTGGTAGTTCCATGTGCGGTTGAGGTGGTCGCGCTCCCGGTCCACGGCCTGTTGTTTTCGGCGGAGGGCTCGGGAGACGCGGAGTAAGCGAACGGCGCCCACGACCAGGAGGACGACCGCGGCGAGGAGCGATCCGACTACCACTGGGCACCTCCACGAGCGAGGCGCCGCATGGTCGCCCAGCCGGACCACGCGGGCAGGCGGGGGACGAGTGCGAGCCAATGCGTCATGCCGGTTCCTTTCGTGTGGTGGCCGCGTCTGCGGCGGCCTGGAGGCGGTTGCGGATCTCGTCCCGGACCGCTGGCAAGAGTGGGGAGTCGGGGCCGAGGACGCCGATCGCGTCGGTCAAGTCGGTGTCGCTCATGTCGGCGGCAGCCTCGGCGCACCCCTTGCACGCCTTCTCGGCACCCACTGCGCTACCTGCCCGCCAGGGAGAGGGCACGGAGCTTGGTGAACGCCTCCGCAGTCGCCCGCGCGTCACCGAGAGCCGAGTGCGCTTCCTGATTCGTGATGCCCAGGGCGGCGAAGATCTCGCCCGACGAAGTGGGCTCGGCCGGGTCAGTACGCAGGACCCCGGCGGCATACGTGGCGAGATCCCGGAGCCTGTAGCTACGGCGGCACTCCACCTCGTGCTTCTCCATCGCGTAGTCGATGAACCGCGCGTCGAACGCCGGGTTCACTGCCGCGAGGATGTTGCCGTCGAGCATCGTGGCGAGCGCCTCCCACCGCTGCCGGGTGGTCTGGACGTCGACCTGCTCGGCGTAGACGCCGCGCTCGAAATAGCGGTTGACCTTCATGGCTGCCGGATGTGCCCGCTCGAGCCAGTTGCCCATGATCGGGGTGGGCACGAAGTACAGTTCCTCGCCCGTGGCCAGGTCCACGGCCGCGACCTCGAGGACGTCATGGTCGAGCGGGTCGGTGCCGGAGGTCTCGACGTCGACGACGATCAGGTGGGGCAGGGTGCTACTCATGCGGCTTCTCCTCGAGGTGTGGCGTCCTCGGCCCGGGCGGCGTCGAGGATCTGGTCGCAGATGATGTCGACGGCGTCGGGCGCCTCGACGAGCTCTGCGTGGACGGGGCGGATCAGGTTGCCCGCGGTGCCGCCGATGACGTCGAACCGGTCGAGCAAGTCGACCAAGCGGGCCGCGTCGCCGAACCCGATGCGCAGCCGCCGCTGGATCACCGAGACCGAGCAGGTGCCGGCGGATGTGACGATGCGGACCGCGGAGATCAGGTTGTCGAGGTCGTCGCCGATCCGGCCGTCATGGACCCGGATCCCGCGGGGTGTAGAGGCGGGGTCGGGCAGGAGTGCGGCCCACTCGGCGGCTCGTTTGGTCGTGTACTGCTGGGAGTTCTCGGGCTCGAACCGGGCCAGGGTGCCCGCGAACCATGCCCCGACCGACACGAAGGCGTCGTCGGAGCCCTCCCGCTCGGTCAGGACGATCTGCTCGTCGTAGCTGCGGGTGGCGGCGGCGAACCGGCCGAGATCCGAGGAGTCCAACCACTGCGACGGCTTCGAGGCCGGCGGCCGGTCGATGTGGGAGGCGAGCAGGAACGGCACGTCCGGGAACCGGTCGGAAGTACGCGCGGGCAAGGGGACGGTGATCTCCTGGCCCGCGAACAATCCGGAGGTGTCCTCGATCTGGATCAACCGCTCGCGCGGCTGGGTGATCGTCAGTACCCGCTCCGGGGCGACAATCGAATCCCTCACCTCGGGGAACATCGTCAGGATCTTCTTGACGATGCCCGGCTCCAGCTCGAGCAGCGCCGACTCATCCGACGGGGACAGCAACGGCGTGCGGGCGACGGCCGACGTCACGAGGTTGGTGGCCCACACCAGCGCGACGTCCGAGCCCGCGGTGACGTCGAGCCGGACCCGGCTTAGCGCCTCGGAGGAGTCCTTGCGGTCGACGTGCGGCAGGACCGATGTCAGCGCGCGGCGCAGCCCCTCCCACGAGGTGGCGAACGAGACGGTCATGACGCCTTCTTTCCAGTGGTGCCGTACACCTTCTCGACCTCGTCACGGACAGCTCCGGCGGCGATGCGAAGGACGTCCGCCCTTGGCTTCGGTTGAGTTCTCGCCTGCTCGTCCATGCGGCGAGCGAGCTCGGTGAACGCGTCCCGATCCTTGGCCCGGGTCGAGTTGCCGTGCAGCGGCTTCACCGTGGCCGGAGCAGGTTGGGTTCGCAGCTTGGTCAGCTCGCGACGGTTCTCGGTCAGCTCCTCGCGTACCCTTTCGAGCTCGGCGCGGCCGCCCTCGAGCTCGCGTGAGGTCTGCGCGAGATCCGACTCGGCGGCGACCAGCTTGGCGGTCGTCTCGTCGTGAGCCTCCCGCTCGGCCGCGAGCTTCGCAGTCGACTGGGCGAGCAGATACTGGGTCTGGCTGATGTCCTGCTCCAGATCCGCGATGCGCCTCTCAGCAGCGAGGAGCGCCTCGCGATCACGGACACGGTCGTTAGTGGCCGGACGGCCGGGCTTAGAGGAACGGAACGGGCCCAGCAGTTCGGCGACTTGGTCACACACCGCGGGGTCGTTGACAACGAAAGTGGTCATGGTCGGGTCCCTAGGTAGTCGAGAAGGTCGGTCTGCCCGGCGACGGGCGGGTGGTCGAGGGAGGCCTCACGGCCGGCAATCCAGCGGTGGATCTGCACCCGGCGGGAGTCGTCCAGGGAGTCCCACCACGCAGCAGCCAGCCGGGCCGCGGGATCAGTCGTCACCATCAGAGGCGACATGGGCGTAGTAGGTGTCCAGGAGCGCGTCCTCGATGTCAGACAGCTCGTAGTCGAGCACCTCGCGGAGCAGTTCGAGGTACTTGGCGGTCTCGGGTTCCCAGAAGCCGGGGATGTAGTTGGAGAGCTCGCGCTCGCCCATCGCGGCCCAGCGGCACCACCACACGGTGAACTGCAGACGTAGCGACGACCACTCGGCCGGATCCAGTCGGGGGTCGCCGTCGCGCAGCTCGGGAATGTCGTCGCCGTCACCGTGGGTGAGGATGACGCCGAGCTCGGTGAGCGGCTCCCATTCGTACCCGCGCTCCGCCACCGCCATTCGCAGCAAGTCCAGGACACTGGCAGCCCACACTGGATCCTCGACGGCGAAGTCGACGTCCCACAGTTGGCGGAGGAAGGCGCGGCGACGATTCGCCGCCGTCTTTCGCTCCTCGGCTTCGACCCTGCGCTGCTCGTTGATCGCGGCGAGGTCTGGGCCGGCATGGGCCGACGTCGGGTTTCCTGGTGCCGGGTCGGCGGAACCATCTGACGGGCCGCTGGCGGGCTCGTCCTGCACGGTGACGAGGCGGTAGTAGCGGATCGTCGGCGGCCAGTGCTCAAGGTTCGCCGAGGTGACCGTGAACCGGATCGTGGCGTCCCCATCTTCCGGGGCGGTCGAACCGAGCCATTCGAGCTGGAACCCGCCGACTGGCTTGTGCATCGCCGACAGTTCGCGCTCGCTGGCCTCCGTGAAGCCGGACGCCTGGGCGTCGGCGCGTAGCTTCTCCTGGACCTGGGTGTGGCGGCGGATCGTGTTGGCGCGCTCGAGTTCGTACTCGAACCTCGGGGTGCCGATCGCGCCCTCGACGCGGGCGTACAGCTCGTGATCGTCGGTGAACTCAGCGAGAGCGATCGCGTGCGACAGGGTCAACTGCTTGTCGTCGACCGCGCGCCGGATCCGGTCGGACTGCGAGGCGATCGTGACGCGGTCCGTGACCTGCTTGCGAGAGCGCCCGGCCCGCTTTCCAACAGCAGCGGCCGACAAGTCCAGGTCCAGGAGCCGCTGGAACGCGTCGCCCTCCTCAGTAATGGTGAGGTCGTTGCGGGCGCAGTTCTCGGCGAGCATCGCCGAGAGGACCTTCTCTTCGGTGTCGAGGTCGTCGCGGATGATGCAGGGGATGGTCTCCCAGCCGAGCTGAGCGCACGCAGCGTGACGGGAGTTCCCCATCACGATCAGGTACTCCTCGTCGTCCACGTGATCGCCGACGGTGCCGGCACTGGCCGGGGCCACGATGATCGGCTGATGCAGGCCCTCGGCCTTGATCGAGGCGGCCAGTTCATCGATGCCGCGCAGCTCGCGGCGCACGTTCTGCGGGTGTGGGTAGACATCATGGATGGGAAGATCTGTGATCTGCAGAGTGGTCATCGGGTGGTCTCCGTTGGGTGTGGTCGGCGGGCCGAGCAGGTCGCAAAATGCGGGACCCACAAGCGGCTCTCTCGGTCAGCGGGATAGCGGCGGGCCCGGTCCCGGGCCTCGGTCAGGTCATGTCCGGACAGCTGCACCACAGTCGAGGTGCGGCGCCCGGTCGAATCAGTGATGAAGCGGCGGTGATAGATGCCCAGCTCCGGGTCCGGCGACACATCGAGCGGCACGGCCTTCCCCGAAGGGATGAGCGTGGCCCACGCGATCTCGTGTCGGCACTCGCGGCACCAGGCTGGGCGGCCCATCACGCGCCGCCGGTAACCAGGGCGGGATGCTTGGGCCACCACGCCTGGACGGGGAATTCGATGGTGCTGTTGTCGCAGATCCCGCCCATGCCGGCCCAGTACACGCCGCCAGCGAGGGCGGACGACTGACGTTGGGCGAGGGTGCCGATATGTCCGCGAGCGTCCGAGATGACCGTGTGCGGCGGACACTCCCGCAGCGCGGCCAGATCCGCGACAGCGCGGATCTCCCCGGCGATCATGACGCCACCCCGCTCGGCACGGGAGTGATGCCGCCGTTGTCGTCCAGCAACACCCACCTGCGGTACCGGAACACCGGCACCACCGCCGGGTCGACACCCTGACGGACCAACCACCCCATATCGCGGGCCTCATCACGATTCGACTCCGCGTGGGCATGGCAGGGAAGGCACACGGACAGAGCGTTCGCCGCACCGCCCGAACGCGGATCCCTCGACCCGCCCATGCCGCGAGCACGCCGGTGATGAAGCTGCGAACCCTCATCCCAACACCCAGCGGCCCGGACCTCACAGAACCCGCCAGAGCGAGTCATCACCCGCGCCTTCACCACGTCAGAGAACTGGGACACGCTCATGACGCGTCCCCGAGCAGAGGCAGTTGGTCCGACTCGGCGAGGGCGTCGCGGCGTGCGTCGAGCTCCTCATACAGCTCGTGCAGGGTGTCGTTGACCTCCTGGTAGGAAGTGACCGGCCGCCACTCCTGGCCGTCGATATGCAGCTCGACCGTTTCGCCCCGGTCGAGCGCTCCGCGGGCGACGTACTCAAGGAACGAGATGTCGCCGTTGCCGATGGTGAGCCCGGACCCGGAACGGCGTAGGTAGATCATCGGACGTCCCTCCCGGCGAGCACAGCGAGCTGCTGGGCGGTCTCCTCGGCGAGCTGCTCGACGTCGATCACCGCGAGGACCCGGCGGGCCTCGCCGACAGTCCGGGCGTACGACGGGGCAGCGGAGATCGGCGTGGGGACCGCGACGGCCGGCATCCCCTCGGAACGCCGGCACCGTGCGGGGCGGCGCACCGTCCCGGCCGTCGCGGAGCTCTGGAGGGCTTCGGCGGCGGCTGCCAACAGCGCGGAGCGCAAGCGGGCCTCGCGCGGCGTGGTGCCCGCGGGTGCGATCAGCGCGTCCGTGTTGGCAGACCGGACGTCACCCGCGGCATCGATGTACACGGCGACCATCACAGGCCCCCGTTCAGATGCCAGGCGATGGCCAGCATCACGAGCAGGTACCCGACGAGGCAGCCGATGACGATCCAGAGGGTGCGCTCGTCCTCCCTCATCAGCGGTCCGCCCGGGTTCACGGGCTCAGCCGGCCGCGGGGCCGGGGCCTCACCGCGGCCCGCCTGCGAGGCGTACGGAAGCGGGGCCGGCAACGGCCGGTCAGGGCGTGTGGTGGTTCTCATCGGGTCCTCCGTGGCAGATGGCGAGACGGCTTGACGCCCGTCGCGCGTTCGATCTCGTGGTGCTTGTGGCCCGCCGCGAGCAAGGCCGGGATGTAGTCGACGATGGAGTCGGAGCCGAAGATGTCGTCCGGGACCGGGAGGTCAGCGACGATCAGGTCACGGATCCGGCCCAGGACCACCCAGTCGGGCACTCGGGCCTCCGGATCCCACGAGATCGCGTGAGACGGCGCGAGGCTCGTCGCCGTGGTGGCGGTTGTCATGACGCCCGCCCCGGATGCGTGATGATCTCCGACAGCGCCACCTGGACAAGCTGGTGACGGCCCAGACCGAGAGGGCTCGCCACCCACACCCAGGCCGACGGCTCACGCGTCGCGAGATGACCGAACCGGTCGATTCCTCGAACGAGACGCTTACGCCGACCGGTATGCGCCACCGCATGAACACCGGCGGTGATCTCCGCCGCCGGGCGAGTGTCGGGGACCATCACTCCTCACCCGCCTTCGGCTCCAACGCGGACTCAGCGACGCACGAGTGCCACGACCCGGCCCGGACCGTGGCCACCGGGTGCTTGTCGTCTCCGTTGTGGAACCGCAGCTCACTCCCCTCCGGGCGGGCGTAGGTGATGTGCCACTCCGCGAGCACACGAAGGTTGCCGCCGGAAGTCTGCTTGACGACCCAGATCGTCGGCTTCGGGCCGTCCCCGCCCGCGGGCTGCGGCTTCGGCCGCGGACCGAACAGGTCGTCCAGGGTCGGTCCCACCCCCGGCGTACGCGTCATCGGCCCGCCAGCGAACTCCTCCGCCTCCACGACCGCCCGGAGATGCTCAGTGTGAGCCGCCGCGTCGAACTGGTCAGTGACCTCCAACCTGCTCATGACGCCACCGCCAGAAGCCGGGCCAGCTGGCGACGGATCTCGCGGCAATCACTGTCCGCGAGGTCGTCGTCAGCCAGAAGCGACGCGACCGCAGTGATCAGCCCGACCGCCTTGACCGCAGTGGGCGCGTGGCCACCGAGGACGACCTTGAGGCCCTTGCCGGACTTGGTCCCGCACGGACAGCCCGCGGGATGATCCCCCTCCGGCATGTCTTCGAGCGTGGCGACGAGCACGATCGGGTGCTCCGCCGTGTCGAGCAGTTCGTACATCATGACGCCACCTCGAGATCGAGAGACTGCTCCAGGCCCGCGAGCTTGCGGCGGAAGAAAGGGATGGCGGACGGCCGCGCGTACGGGCGGTGGGTCGGCATCGTCTCGCCCGTCTTCGGATGCCTGTAGGTGCCGAGCTTCACCTCGAAGTGGTGCGCGTACCGCTGGTACGGCAGCCGGTTCGACTGCAGCACCCCGAGACGGCGGAGATCACGGAACAGGATGTTCGGACCCCAACCCAGCGCCTTGGCCAGCTCCTGGAGACTGAGCAGGCCGGTCGCGTCCATCAGCTCGTCCGCCACCGCCGCCCGCGGCGCGAGCTCGCGAATGTGCGCCTCCTTCTCCTCGAGCGCGGCAGTCGCCTCGAGCACAGCGCGCGCCAGCAGCTCGGTCCGATCGACCGGCAAGGCCGGCGCGGGGGAGTAGGAGCCAGTGCGGCGGATCTCCGGGAGCACCGTGCCGGTGATCCAGCGACGGAACGCGGCGGCTTCCGGCTTGTCGGAGCGGATGACGACCTCGTACATGCCCGACTCGGACACGATGGTCGCGTTCTGCAAGCGACCGAGGGCATCCCGGATGGGGTGCGTCTGGCGCACCCCATCGTCAAGGCGGGAGGCGAGACGGCTCACGTCGCTGATTTCCAGCACGCGGGCGAGGTCGGCGAGCACGAACCACGGTTCGCTTTCGACGGTGACGACGCGCACCTGCACGTCGCCGTAGTTGAACGGGACGAGAGTCCCGGTATGATCTGACACGACAGACCTACTTTCTGTTCATGGCCCCGGACGGTTGCTGCCGTCGCGGGGCCGCTTTATGCGGCAGGGTGAGAGAGCAGAGCTTCGACGTCCGCACGTCGGTAACGTCGGTGCCCCCCAGGTGTGCGGAGGGGCGCGATCTTCCCGGCCCCTTCGGCGCGGAGAAGGGTCGACTTTGAGATGTGCGCAACGGCGATGGCCTGCGCCGGGGTGAGGAGTTCGTCTCCTGAGTACGTATCCGTATCGGCCATGTGCATACCGTGGCATACGCATCCGTATCGGGTCAAGCCGACACGCGTACGTTTCCATACGCGGTAGGGATTGACACGGTTTGAATAGCTTTATAGGGTGGGGACATGAACACCGAACTGAGCGGGGACTTCATCCCACACATGACTACGGGCGACCGTCTGCGCCGGATTCGGCGCGACCTCAAACTCACGCAGCACGAGTTCGCCGTGGAACTCGGCGTGAAGGAGTCCACCTACAACGCGTGGGAGACCGGTCGCAACGCCGTCGCCGATGAGGTGGCGATCGCTAAGCGCGTGCAGTTGCGATGGAAAGTGCCCGCCTGGTGGACCCTCGGCCTAGAAAGCAACGGCCCCCACCAGGGCGGGCCGAGCGGGGGCAACAACGGGGACTATGGATTAAAAGTCCGTAGCTCTACCAA
>NZ_JAALEA010000229.1 GCF_014145145.1 Dietzia cercidiphylli | reverse complement strand
CGCCTCTACGACAAACCCCTGGTCCAAGACGAAGTCGCTCTGCGGAAAGTTATCGTCGAACTTCAGCAGCATGGACCGGTGCTGATGATCGTCGACCAGCCCAACACGATCGGGGCGCTGCCCATCGCGGTGGCCCGTGACTGCGGTTGCGAGGTCGCCTACCTGCCAGGACTTGCGATGCGCAAAGCCGCGGACCTGTACCCAGGTAGGTCGAAAACCGATGCCCGAGATGCGTTCATCATCGCCGACACGGCCCGCACAATGCCGCACACCCTGCGAGCGGTGGACCGCGATAGCGAGGTGCTCTCAGCGCTGAAAATGCTCGCCGGTTTCGACGACGACATCGCTCGGGACTGCACCCGGGCCAAGAACCGGCTGCGCAGTGTCCTGACGCAGATCCACCCGGCATTCGAGCGCGTTCTCGTCGGTGAGATCCTGGCACGAGCCATCGTGTTGGACCTGCTCATCCACTACGGCGGACCCACCAAACTCGCCGCAGCCGGCCGAGGCCGAGTGCTCAAATGGGCCCGCAACAGGTCGAGAAAAGATCCGGTCGAGCTCATCGACCGAATCTTCGCGGCACTGGCCGAACAGACGGTCACCGTGCCCGGCACCGACGCTGCCGAGTTGGTCATCCCGCAGCTCGCCGCGAACATCAAAGCGCTACAGCAACAGCGCGAGACCATCGCTGGCCAGGTCGAGGGGATGCTCGATGAATTCCCTCTTGCCGAGGTCTTGATCTCGATGCCCGGCATCGGCATCAAGACCGCCTCCAACATCCTGCTGGCCGTGGGCGACTGCAGCGACTTCGCCTCCGCCTCACATCTCGCTGCTTACGCCGGTATCGCCCCGGTGACCAGACGAAGCGGCACCTCCATCAAGGGCGAATTCCCTGCTCGTAGTGGCAACAAGCGCCTCAAGAACGCCATGTTCCGCAGCGCCTGGATCGCCAGCAACTGCCATGGCCCCTCTCAGGCCTACTACCAGCGCAAACGCGCCGAAGGAAAGAAGCACAACGCAGCCGTCATGTGCCTTGCACGACGCCGCAGCAACGTCATCTACGCCATGCTGACCAACCGCGAGTTCTACCGCGAGCCGCCAGCACCCAACGACGTAGCCGCGGCGGCCTGAAGCGATCACCAATCATCAGCAAAACGCTTGACAATCCTCATAGGGACACCCCCCCAGAAGCTGATGTTTGCGACCGCGGCCTCGACCGCCCGTGGACCGATGGCGACGGAGCTGTCGCGGACTCGGGCTACCACTTCTACTCGAAGCAGCTCACGGACCAGTGGGACGCGCGGCACGAGACCTGCCCGCGGTCGCCGAGTTCGGGTTGAGGGAGCACAACTGCGACGTAGAACTCCGCGATGTCAAATACACATGGGTCCACATCACTGTGAAGTCCACGGACGATGACGCGGCCGACGGCGTCGTGACCTAGCGCATGAAGCACTACTTCCGAGACGGCGGAACCGCGGCGGTGCACTTCCGGTCGTGCGTGCGGAAGAAGCTCCTCAGCGTCCGTGCGGGGGCTCGCCAGTACGCTCAAGTGGTGCCCCCAGTCGGACTCGAACCGACACTTTGACGGTTTTAAGCCGTCTGCCTCTGCCAATTGGGCTATGGGGGCTTCCCAGCCGCGGCGAGCCGCGGCCAACCGGGCGCGAGCGCCCACGTTCGAACGAGCGACGCTAGCCGACCATACGAGCCAACACCGACATCGCGATCCCGTCCAAGATGTCCTTCTCACTCACCGTGAGCTCGGACAACCCCGCGCGCTCTGCCATCACATCACACAGCGCCTGGACCACAATGGAGCCCCCACCGATCACATCGGCGCGGCCCGGGTGCATTGGGCCCAGACTGCGCCGTTCGGTGACAGACGACGCCACCAGGCGGTCGCACACCTCGCGCATGCGATCCAGCGGGATCACGCTGCCGTGAATCCGCTCGGGGTCGTACTCCCCCAGCCCCTGCGCCAACGCCGACAACGTGGTGAAGGTGCCAGCCACGCCCACCCAGCGGGAGGCAAGGCCGACGGGGACGTCGCCGGCCCCGGCGAGCGCGTCGCCGATCACGGACCGCGCCTCGGCGATCTCAGCGTCAGTGGGCGGATCCGAGTGCAGCACCCGCTCGGTGAGGCGCACACAGCCCACGTCAAGACTGCGGGCCCCGAGGATCTGGACATCGCCGCGGACGACCTCGCCCACCACGATCTCCGTCGACCCACCACCGAGGTCGGTCACCACGAACGGCCCGTCAGTCGGGTCAAGGTCGATCACCCCGCCGGCGAAGGTTAGCTCGGCCTCGGTCTGCCCGGAGATCACCTCGGCCTGCGCGCCCGGGAAGTGCTTGCCGAGCACCTCGGCGGTCATGCCGAAGAACTCGTCCTTGTTACGGGCATCGCGGGTGGCGGAGGTGGCGACCATCCGCACCGACTGCACGCCGAGCTCGGCCATGGTGGCCGCATAGTCAGTGAGCGCGGTGCGGCACCGGGAGATCGCCTCCGTGGAAAGCCTCCCGGTCGCATCGACGCCCTCGCCGAGCCGGATGATCCGCATCTCGCGGGTGACGTCGGTCAGCCCGGGCTGCCCGGGCACTCCCTCGGCGACGAGTAGTCGGATCGAGTTGGTGCCGCAGTCCACAGCGCCCACACGAACAGGCCCTGCCCGGACGGCGCCATCGGGAGCAGTCGCGGTCACTCCTGCTCCTGCGCGTAGTAGTCGGGTACGCCCAGCTCCTCGGGGGTGGGCCAGTCCTCAGGAAGCGCGTTGCCGCGCAGTCCGGCCTCGCAGGCCAGGGCCACGGACTCGTCGCCCAGCCACACCACGCCGGGCCCCTCGGCCAGCGCGTACGCCATCAGCACGTGCAGGCACTTGACCCGCTCGGGCATTCCGCCACCAGAGAAGTCGGTGCCCAGGTCCTCGATCTCGTTGCGCTGGGACAGATACCGCTCATGCGCCTGGGTGTAGTTGAGGGCCATCTCGGGGTCGGAGGTCAACCTCGTCGTCATCCCCCTCATGATCCCCGCCGATTCCTGCCGGCTCGCCTCGGCGGTGAGCCGCGGATCGGTGAGGTAGTACAGCGTCGGGAACGGAGTACCGTCCTCGAGCCGCGGCGCGGTCTTGACCACCCCGGGCCTGCCGTCGGGGCTGCGATAGGACACCTCCAGCACCCCGCGCGGCCGCCGGCCCAGCTGGGCCTCGATCGCCTCGAGATCGTCACTGGACACGCTGTGTTCGGCGCTCACGCTGGGGGGTCCTCCTGTGGTTGGGGTTGAGGGGCGTCGCCGTCCGGGGTCTCGACGCCGAGATTCCCGCGTTGGGGATCGACCGGAACGGCCGGGGTATCGGGGCCGCCGGGGATGCTGGTGCCCTCGAGCACCGACGTACCCCCCGGGAGACTCGAGTTCTCCGGGAAAATGGGATCGGCGGGCACGGAGATGGAGTCCCACACCCGCGTCTGCCACGGCAGCGCCGCCAGCTCGGCCGCCCGCTGCTCGGCCGCCGCCTGCTCCACCGGATCCACCGGGCTCACCCGGTACGGGGTCTCCCCCGGCTTGACCGCGCCGAAGCGGATGCGGGCCTGCTGCTCGATGTACGCCGGATCGGCGAGCAACTGCTCCTCGGCCTCGAGCTCGGCGATCGTGGCCTGCAGCGCGGCCCGCTCCTGCGCCACCGCCTTCTCGTCCGAGAGGAACTGGTAGTGATTGCGCAGGGGGAACGACACCGTCACCAAGAGAATGATGGCGACGACGGCGAGGAGACCGATCCGCCGAGGCGTGTAGTTCCGCGGGCCCAGCACGGTGTCCGAGAGATCGGTCCGCGTGGTGAGCCGGTGGGCCTCCGGATGCGCGGTCAAGCCCACCTTGCCGGAGCGGGCCGAGGCGGGCACCGGCCGGTCCCGCTCCCGGCTCGGCGTGCGCCGCTGGGGCGTCTGCCGGCGGGTG
>NZ_JAALEA010000228.1 GCF_014145145.1 Dietzia cercidiphylli | reverse complement strand
CCCTCGCCCGCCGGACCCGACGGCGCCGACGGCCCCGGGCAGATCCCGGTGAACTCGGTGACGCCGCGCGAGGGCGCGCCGTCGTCGGAGTGGGCACGCGCCAACTCGCAGGTCCGCGGATCCCTGGCGGAGACGGGTGTGGGCGCGACCGACCTGCTGTTGTGGGCGCTCACCGCCGCCGCGGCCGGGGTGACCCTGATCCTGTGGGCCTCCCGGCGGCGTAGCGCCCCCGAGGACTGAGCATCCGGTCCCCGGGACGGGTCAGAACATCGTCCTCGGCCGGATGCTGTTGGCCTGGTCCACCAGGCGGAAGCGCTGCTGACGCGTCTCGGTGGACCGCGCGAGGGTCCGCAGCACGGTTTCGGCACCCGTCCTCAGTCCGAACTCGGTGAAGGGCACCCCGCGCATCAACGGTGAGGGCGAGGGCTCGTTGCCGGGAAGCTGGATCCAGGCGAGCGCGGTGGTGAGCACTGTCAGCCGGATCTGGAACGCCCGGTGCTCGCCGGCGGACAGGTTGGTGACCCGGCGCGCGGCCTCCCGCAGGTGGGATTCTTCGGTCTCCTGCAGGGGCCGCCCCTGGCACAGCAGCAGGATCGCCGTGAGGTTGGCCAGCGCCGAATAGCGCGAATTGGGCGGCACCCGGTCCAGTTCCTCGATCGCGGCCGACACCTCTCCGCGCCGCTGCAGCTGACGCGCCAGCCCGAACGCGGAGCTGACCGCCGCCCGGTCCACCGACCACACCGTGCGGTAGAAGTGCTCGCTCGAGCGCGCCCAGCGGGTCCGGTCCCCCTCCGGGCACACGTCGAGGATGAGCTCGGCCGTCGCGGCCAGCGCCAACTTGGGGCCGTTCTCGCCCGGCATGGCCGACAAGACCTGCTGGAACTTGGGATACGCGCCCACGGGGTCGCCCTTGAGCAGGGCGATCACCCCGACGTACCAGACCAGGCGCCACTCCGAGCGCAGTCGGTGGGCGTTCTCCTCCAGCAGCGCCTCGGCCGCCGCGAGGTCGCCGCTCTCGAGGTAGGCGCGGGTCAGCGACATGATCACGCCCACGCTCTCGTGGGCCTCGGACTCTGAGTCGGAGTAGAGCTCACGGAGCGTGTCGATCCGCTGCTCGACGGAGGTGTACGAGGTGGCGGCGAGAATGCGCCCGGCGGGATCGGAGGATTCCATCAGCGGCACGGGCAGGGCGTCGACGAGTTCGGCCCCGGTCAGGGTGGTGTCGCGGGCGTGGCCGTCGACGAGGAAGTCGGTCGGTTCGACCGTGAACAGCGTGCCGAAGGTGGACCGCTGCGGCGAGAACACCGAGGAGAACGCGGGGTGTGGTTTCCCGGTGCGCAGCGCCAGCACCTCGCGCAGCACCCCCATGAGCTGCCCGGCCATCCCGTTGGCGCTACGGAACCGCATGTTCGGGTCCTCGTTGGTGGAGCGCAGCAGGAACCGGTAGAGCGAGTCGTACCGGCTGAACACCGGCTCCTCGACGGGGGAGGGGATCCCGTCGGCGTAGCGGCCGTCGACCACCGGGAGCCGGACGATCAGCGAGGCCAGGGTGCGCCCCACGGTGTACAGGTCGGAGGCGATGGTGGGGCCGGTCACGGGGATCTCCGGTGCCTGGAAGCCCGGGGTGCCGTAGATGTGCCCGTAGTCGCCCACGCCCGAGACGGCGCCCATGTCGATGAGCTTGACGTGGTCCTCGGTGAGCATAATGTTCTCGGGCTTGAGGTCGTTGTATACCAGTCCCACGGAGTGCAGGTAGGACAGCGCTGTGAGGGCCTCGAGGACGTACGCGATCGCCTTCTCCACGGGCAGGACCCGGCCGGGCGCCGACCGCCGCACGTCCCGCAGGCTGGGGCCGCCGACGTATTCCATGACGATGTACCCGCCGTGTGTGGGCGAGGTGGCCCAGTCGTCGTGGATGAAGTTGTAGATCCGGACGATCGACGGGTGGGAGAGCTCGGCCAGGATCTCGCGCTCGGCCACCGCCACCTCCTGCGCCTCCGCCTGGTCGGCGTGGAGCAGGCCCTTGAGCACCACCCACCGGTCGGAGACGTTGTGGTCCAACGCGAGGTAGATCCAGCCCATCCCGCCGTGGGCGAGCGCGCCCCGCACCTCGTACTGGTCGGCCACCACGTCGCCGGGTCGGAGCTCGGGCCTCGGGAGACGGCCGCCGGAGGCCTCGCACTCGGCCTCGATGTCCTCCGGCGAGAGCATGGCCGAGTTGGGGTCCACCGGGATGATGTACGGCAGGTCCACCAGCCCCTCCGACGCCGGACTCGGCCGGTCCTCGGGCTTGCTGGGTTGCCGCATCCGGAATGGTGCGGATCCGGTTCGGTCGCCGGTGGTGACCTCGCCGGTCCGGGCGGAGGGCCGCTCGGCGGGGACCGATCGGGTACGCGACTCGGGGTCGTCGGTGGTGTCCGCGGTGGCCACGGGCCCGGTGACGGCACCCGCCTCGTCGTCGCGGGTGTCCGGGCTGCCGGATGCGTCCGAGGTGCTGCCCGACCCCGCGGTGTCCTCGAGGTATCCCGTCATGGAGACGGCCCCGGTCGCGGAGATCGCCCCGGTGGCCTGCATCGCACCGGTGGCCTGCATCGCCCCGGTGGCCTGCATCGCACCTGTGGCGGGCATCGCCCCGGTGGCGGCGACCGCCGACGTGGACTCCGTCGCCTCGGTGTCCCATGACGCCTCTGTGTGCCCCCGCGTCTCCGTGTGCCCCACCGCCTCCGTGTGCCCCGCCGCGCCCGTCACCTCGAGTGCGCCGGTGACCGACCCCGGCTCGGGGCGGAACGTGGCCTCGGTCCCGGCGGTCGGCTCGTCGACCGCGGGCCCGTCATCCCATTTCCGGTAGCTCATCTCGGCTCCTCCGGCACGTAGGCCGGTTCGGGCATCCCGGGGCTCGGGCCGAGCCCTGAGAGCCACGTGGAGTACATGCGGTTCCACGTGCCGTCGGCCCGGATCCGCTCGAGGGTCGAGTTGACCTGCCGGACCAGCCCGTCGGTGTTGTTGCCGGGGGTCGACTTGGCGATGCCCACCCCGTACGGCTCCGCGTTGAGCTGCGGCCCGACGATCTCCAGGTACGGATCCTGGGCGGTGATGCCCACCAGGATCGCGTCGTCCGTGGTGATGGCGTCCACCTGGTTCTGCTGGATGGCCACCAGGCAGTCGGCCCACGTGTTGACCGACAGCACCGTGAGCCGCTGCAGCTCCTCCCACAGTCGGGAGGCCGAGGTGGTGCCGGCCGCCACGCACACCCGTCGGCCCTCGAGGTGTTCGATCTCGGTTATCCCGGAGCCCCGCACCGCCAGCACGCGCTGGTAGGCCTGGTAGTACGGCACGGAGAAGGTGATCAGCTCGCGCCGCGCGCACGTGATGGACATCGACCGGATCACCACGTCGACCTGGTTGTTCTCCAATGCCTCGATCCGGTTGACCGAGGTCAGTGAGCGGAACTCGACCTGGCCGGGATCGCCGAAGATGTCCCGGGCGATCTCGCGGGCCAGGTCCACGTCGAAGCCGGTGAGCTGCCCGGTGCCCGGGTCGCGGAAGGAGAACAGGTTGGAGCCCTGGTCCAGTCCCACGATCAGCCGCCCCCGGTCTCTGATGCGCGGGACGCGCTCCTCGGGCGGGGCGTCGTCCGGGCGCAGGCTCGGCAGCGGGTCGCAGGACTCGTCGGGGGTCACCTGGGGGAGTCCTGTCGGGCCGTCGGTGCTGATCACCGCTCCGGCCGGCAGCGGCATCACCGCGGACACCTCCGGGATCCCCACGTGATCCGACTCGGAGATCATCTCCCGGTCCGGCCCGCCGTCGCCGCCGCGCGCCTCGTCGTCGTCGACCCCGCACGCTCCGGCGAGCACCAGGGCGGCGACCAGAACGCCCCCGGTCACCACGCGGGCGGTCCGCCGCCCGGCCCACCACCTCATCCGCGCGCTCACAGGTACTCCCTGATCCGGGGTGCGATGCCCACGACCACGGCGAACGCGGCCAGGGCGGACAAGGCCATGATCAGGTCCGGCCCGGTGGCGGAGGTGCGCCGGGCGTTGTCGATGCGCGTGCGCAGCGTGTCGCGGGCTTCCTCGATGGCGTCCTGCATGGACTCGTCGAACTCGTCGAACGCGGCACCGGAATCGCCCTCCTCCTGGCCCGAGGAGATGGTGATGGCCCCCTGGTAGTCGCCCTGTTGGTAGAGCGAATCGGCGCGGTTCTGGGCGGCCATCCAGTCGTCCAGGGCCTCGATCGCGCTGGTGACGGCACCGTCGCCGTCCAGGCTGATGCGGCTACGGGACTGCTCGTCCGGGTCCAGGTAGACGGTCAACGAGTCACGGACGCCGCCGAGGATGGCGGCCCGCTCGGCGGCCGACCCCTCGGGATCGGTCCGGCGCACCAGGTTGAGCGTCTCCTGCGCGCGGACCTTCTGGGCGTCGATCCGCTGCCGGGTGAGCTCGTTCATCGGTGCCGCGCCCTCGGACAGGCCGCGCGCGTTGTTGTTGGCGGCCAGGAAGCCGGCGATCATGGTGAGCAGGAAGGTCGCCACCATGAGCAGCGAGGCCAGCCCCAACGCCGGGTTGATCCGCCGCCCGGTGATCTTCCACAGCCACTGCTGCAGCAGCACCAGTACCGCGATCGCCATCCCCAGCAGGATGAACGACCCCCACGGCGGCGAGGACCACTCGCGGTCCGACTCGCCCACCGAGGTGGACTGGCGGTCGTACAGGTCGGCGGCCGCGGGCAGGATCGTGTCCTGCATGAGCGTCGAGGCCGACGCGAGGTACGCCGAGCCGACCGGGTTGGCGACCCGGTTGTTGGTCCGCGCCGTCTCCACGAGTCCGGTGTAGGTGGTCAACTG
>NZ_JAALEA010000227.1 GCF_014145145.1 Dietzia cercidiphylli | reverse complement strand
CCCCCCTGCAGCGGCGCGCCGGACTGGCGACGCTCGTGGCCACCACCGCCGGTGGCAGCGGCGCGTTCCGGCTGCCCGACGTGGGCCGCGAGCAGGCGCCCGCGTTGTGGCGCACCGCCGGACCGGTCTGGGACCACCTCGCCGAGCCTCCGGGCTCTCGCCGAGTGGTCACGAATGCCGCGAAAAGCGACACGCGACCTGGGAAAACGTGAGCGGAATCGACCTCGCGGCTGAATCTCTCGGCAAGACCGCGACGGGATCGCTCTCTCTGAGGGGTCGCCTCAGTCGGAGTCGACGTCGGCGGGCCGGACGTCCGTGGCGGGGTCGAGCTTGCGCACGAGGCTCGGCGCGAGGTCGGAGAGCGTGTACTCGGACAGCAGGCGGCCGGCCTCGTCGTCGTCGACCCCCGCGAACACCCGCCCGATGGTGACGCCGTGCGTGGGCACGGCGACCACCCGGATCTCGTCGCCCACCTCGACCGACCCCGGCCGCAGCACGCGCGCGTACGCTCCGGGCCGCCCCGCCTCGGTGAACCGGCGCACCCACCTGGGCTTGCCGACGCGATCGCCGAACGTCTGGCACGGGATGCGCGGGGTGGTGATCTCCAGGCGCAACGGACCCCGACGACCGCTGCCCCGGCCCACCTCCAGGACGGTGCCGATCTGCAGCTGCGAGGTGTCGACGCCGGTCACTCGCAGGTTCTCGCCGAAGTACCCGGGCGGGATCGGCCCACCGAACTCGGGCTCCCACGGCTCGACATCGGAGTCGGAGAGCAGGTAGACGGCCTTCCACACGCCGCCGTGATGCTCGCGGTCGGCCTGGACGTCGCCGTGGAGGCCGTACTCACGGACCTGCACCGGGCCCTCGACGGGGCGCTTGTCGATCGCCGTCACGCCGACGCGGCCGGGAACGGTGAGGAGCTGGTCCACCACGCAGACGGCCTGCACGGTGAACGACTCCGGCACCGTCTCCCCGGACGCGGGACTGTTCGAGGCCGGCATCAGTGGCCGAACCTGCGGTTGCGGGCACCGTAGTCGCGCAGGGCGCGGAGGAAGTCCACGCGGCGGAACGCGGGCCAGTAGGCCTCGGTGAACCAGATCTCCGAGTAGGCGCTCTGCCACAGCAGGAATCCGGAGAGCCGCTGCTCGCCGGACGTACGGATCACCAGATCGGGATCGGGCTGGCCGGAGGTGTAGAGGTGCTCGCCGATGGCCTCCACGGTGATGCCGTCGACCAGGTCCCGCCCGGTCCGGCCCTCGTCGATCAACTGGGCGACGAGCTCGCGGGTCGCGTCGGCGATCTCCTGACGGCCGCCGTACCCCACGGCGACGTTGACCTTGACCCCCCGACGCCCGGTGCTCGCGCGCTCGGCGTGACGCAGCCGCTCGGCCAGCCAGTCCGGCAGCACCTCGAGCCGCCCGACGATCCGGACGTCCCAGTTCTTGTCCGGACCGGTGATCTCGTCCACCACGTCGGCGATGATCTGCAGCAGCTCGTCGAGCTCCTCGGCATCGCGACCCAGGTTCTCGGTGCTCAGCAGGTAGATGGTGGCCACGTCCACGCCCAGCTCGTCGCACCAGCCCAGCATCTCGGCGATCTTGACCGCCCCGGCCCGGTGTCCGTGCGCGACATCCGCGAACCCGGCCTCCTTGGCCCAGCGGCGGTTGCCGTCGGCCATCACCGCGATGTGTCGTGGGAGCCGAGCACCCTCGAGTGACGACCGGAGTCGCGACTCGTACAGCGAGTACAGGGGGGAGGAGGCATCCACTCGGTAGAGGTTACCGCGCGACGCCCCCTCCACAGGGGTCCCCCTGACCCGCGGGGGCTCAGCCCCGTCGGCCCGCGCGAACCCCCGCGGCCAGCGCGCGCACGCCCTCCTCGGTGGTATCCCAACCGATACAGGCGTCAGTGACCGACTTCCCGTAGACCAGCTCGGCGGCGTCGACGGACTGGGCGCCGGCCTCGAGGAAGCTCTCGACCATCACGCCGGAGATCCCGTCCTCCCCCGCCCCGATCCGCTCGGCGAGCTCGGCCACGACCTCGGCCTGGCGCTCGTGCGACTTGCCGGAGTTGGCGTGGCTCGCATCTACCATCACCAAACCGGGCAGCCCCACCTTCGCGACCGACGCCACCGCGGACGCCACCGATGCCGCGTCGTGGTTGGGGCCGCCCGTGCCTCCCCGGAGGATCACGTGGCAGTCGGTGTTCCCGGCCGTCTCCACCACGGCGGCCCGGCCCTCGGCGTCAGTGCCGAAGAACACGTGGCGCGACGCCGAGGACCTGCACCCGTCCACCGCGACCTGGACCTCGCCGTCGGTCCCGTTCTTGAACCCCACCGGCATGGACAGCCCGGAGACCAACTGGCGGTGCACCTGGCTCTCGGTGGTCCGCGCTCCGATGGCACCCCAGGAGACGGCGTCGGCGATGTACTGCGGACTGGTCGGTTCGAGGAACTCGCAGCCGACGGGCAGGCCGAGGTCCAACACATCCAGGAGGAGTCTGCGGGCCGTGCGCAGACCCCGCGGGATGTCGTAGCTCCCGTCCAGCGCCGGGTCGTTGATCAGGCCCTTCCACCCGACGGTCGTCCGCGGCTTCTCGAAGTAGACGCGCATGACGATCAGCAGGTCCTCCGAGACTTCCCGGGCCAGGGCCGCGAGACGCCCCGCGTAGTCGAGAGCGGCCGCGGGATCGTGGACCGAACAGGGCCCCACCACCACGAGCAGCCGGTCGTCTCGCCCGGCCAGGACATCGGCGATCTCGCTTCGGCTGCGCTCGACCAGCGCCTCGCGGGCCTCCCCCAGCGGGAGCTCGCCGAGGATCTCGATCGGCGTCGGCAACGGGGAGTAGGACAGGACGCGCCGGTCGGCGGTCTGGGTGGGGTTCTCGGCGGTGATGGTCACGGCGTGCGCTCCTGATGCGGGGGTCGTGGCGGGCCGGGTGCCGTGATCCTGTTCGGTGCCCTGTGTCGCACCCGGATCCGCCGCTGGAAATGGCGGGAGGCGGTGACCGTGGTGGTCACCGCCTCTGGGCTCCGGGTGTCGGACGTCCGACTAGCGGACGCGTGCGCTCGCGGCGCGGGCTCCACCCGGAGCCCACATAAAGCGCCAATAAGCGCGAGCGATCGACATGCCGGTCACCGTAGCAGAGGCCGCGCCCGTCGGGCCACTTGCACCTCCCGCCCCGGCTGGCACCCTGGAGTCATGGGATACCGACTCGTCGCTGACGCTGCGATGGTGCTCCACGCGGCCTTCCTCGTGTACATGGTGGTAGGCGGCTTCCTCGCGTGGAAATGGCGTTGGACATTCTGGCCACATCTGGCGACGGCGGCGTACGGACTCGGGATCGCGACGGTGGGGTGGGACTGTCCGCTCACCTACGTGGAGAACTGGGGACGCGCCCGCGCCGGCCAGGAGACGCTGCCGTCGACGGGGTTCATCGACCACTACCTCACCGGCGTCATCTATCCCGCGGAACATCTTCTGACGGCGCAACTCGCCGTTGCGGCCGCCGTGCTCGTCTCATGGGCGGGCCTGGCCTTCCTCCACTGGCGAGCGCGAGCACGCTCCCGCGCACTCGCGCCGGAGGCGCTGCACTCCTGACGTCGACGCCGCCGCCGCGGACTTCATTCGAACACTTGAACGATGATGCGAACATGGGTAGGATAGTACACATGTTCGAGTCAAGCGCAACGTGGGAGGTGGGTCGGTGGTGAGTGTGACGACGACGAGCTCGGCGGCGTTCGGGGCGCTGCGCGCGGTGCCGGATCCTCTCGACACGTTGGGCGCCGAGGCGTTGAGTGAGGTGGCGCGGTCGGCCACGCTGGCGCAGAATCTCGCCGCGGCCACCCGGCTTCAGGCCGCGTATCACCTCGTGCAGGCGATGGGGCGGCTCGATGAGGCCACCCATGATGACGGGGCGTGCCCGCGGCCGGTGTTCGCCCGTCTGGACCCGGCCGATCGGGCCCGTGACCACCTGGCGGCGGCGATGTCCCTGACCGGGTGGCACGCCGGGCGTCTGGTGACCG
>NZ_JAALEA010000226.1 GCF_014145145.1 Dietzia cercidiphylli | reverse complement strand
CAGCCACCCTGGCGCGCGGGTACGCGGTGGTCCAGTCCGTCGCCGGGGACCACGACGGCCGGGTGGTCTCCTCGATCGCCCACGCCCCGCCAGGGTCGCAGCTGCGCATCCGGGTGTCGGACGGCGCGCTGTCCGCCGCCGTCCTCGGCTCCACCCCCGCCGCGGGACGGACGGCCACCACCACCGCACCGCCCGGGCCATCCACACCCGAGCACACCACATCCAAGCCAGCCACACCCGAGCCAGCCACACCCGAGGAGCAGTCCTGATGTCCGACGAGCAGACCCCCGTCTCCCAGCTCGGCTACGAGGAGGCCCGCGACGAGCTGATCGAGGTGGTCCGCATCCTCGAGGCAGGCGGCCAGGACCTGGACGCATCCTTGGCGCTCTGGGAGCGGGGCGAGGAACTCGCCGCGCGGTGCACGGAGCACCTGGACGGCGCGCGCGACCGGATCGACGCGGTGTTGGGCGACGACGACGAGGGCGGCCGCAGCTAGGAGGCACTGCAGCTAGGAGGCACTGCAGCTAGGAGGCACAGCCCTTGCGCCGGCCCGGCGACGGTCGACCCGCTGACTACCGGGTGTCCGGGAGCGGTTCGGCGTCCTGGACAGCCGCGGCCAGCTCCTCGAAGTCCGAGGTGGTGGCCGACCCGGTCACCGCCACCCTGACGTCGTCCAGGTCCAGCACCCACACCGGACGGACGTCGTCACCGGTGAACACGGTCCACTCCCGCCCGGTCACCGGCACGATCGTCCGGCTCGGTCGCGGTCCGCCGTTCAGCGACCGGAACGCCTCCTCGGGGGCGTCGGACTGGACCAGCTCGACGAAGCTCCGCTCCCCCGTCACCCAGCCGACGTGGCTCGAGGTGGTGCCGACGAAGCTCTCGACCCGACCCGAGTTCGAGGTCCACCCCTCCGGGACGACCGGGGACCGCACCGGGAAGTCCAGGCTGCGGGCGTCCTGGCGCAGGGAGGCCTCGGCGTCGAACTCCGGGATCGCGCCCTGCTGTGGTCCGGACGGGCTGAAGGTGCACTGGCCCGCGACACCGGCGAAGATGCCGACGATCGCCATGAGCACCACCACCGACCAGAACATGTCGCGGTTGCCCTGCAGGATTCTCGGTTTCGGCTCGGCCACGGCGTCCAGTATCCCACCCACCCGGGGCATGTCGGGCGCCTGGCCCCCGGCGGGCGTCGGGAGGTGCAACAATGAGCGCCGACACCCCATCGTGCGGCGAGTGGCCACGTCTGTTCGCGCGCAGCTATCCGAGGAGCCCGACGCCACATGTCAGACGCCCTACGCCCCGACCGTAACCTCGCCATGGAGCTCGTCCGAGTCACCGAGGCCGCCGCGCTCGCGGCCGGCCGGTGGGTGGGCCGGGGCGACAAGCTCGGGGGTGACGGCGCGGCCGTGGACGCCATGCGCGAGCTCATCGGCACCGTCGACATGGACGGCGTCGTGGTGATCGGCGAGGGCGAGAAGGACGAGGCGCCGATGCTGTTCAACGGCGAGAAGGTCGGCACCGGGCACGGTCCCGCGGTCGACGTGGCCGTGGACCCGATCGACGGGACGCGCCTCATGGCCGAGGGCCGGCCCAACTCGATCGCCGTCATCGCGGTCGCCGAGCGTGGCGCGATGTTCGACCCCTCCGCGGTGTTCTACATGCGCAAGATCGCCGTGGGGCCGGACGCGGTCGGTCACATCGACCTGTCCAAGTCCACCGAATGGAACATCCTGTCCGTGGCCAAGGCCAAGAACATCGACGTCGGGGACATGACGGTCTGCGTCCTCGACCGCCCCCGGCACGCCGAACTCATCGCGGAGATCCGCGCGGCCGGCGCCAAGGTCCGGCTGATCATGGACGGGGACGTGGCCGGCGGCGTCGCCGCCGCCTCGGACGACAGCTCGGTGGACATCCTCATGGGCATCGGCGGCACCCCGGAGGGGATCATCACCGCCTGCGCCATGAAGTGCATGGGCGGGGAGATCCAGGGGCAGCTCTGGCCGCAGGACGACGCCGAACGCCAGAAGGCCGTGGACGCCGGCCTCGACGTGGATGCGTTCCTCGGCACCGACGACCTGGTCAAGGGTGACAACTGCTTCTTCGCGGCGACCGGTATCACCAACGGCGACATGGTCCGTGGCGTCAGCTACCGCTCGAACGGCGCCGTCACCAGGTCGCTGGTCATGCGATCGAAGTCGGGCACGGTCCGGCACGTCGAGGCCCGCCACCGCATGGAGAAGCTCCGCGAGTTCTCGGCGGTCGACTACGGCCAGGGGACGCGCGACAGCTGACCCCACCCGGGCCCGCCGCGCCGAGAGCGCCTGCACGGTGCGGCGTGCCCGCCTACTCTGACCGTATGGCTGACCAGAGTGGATTCCGTATCGAGCACGACACCATGGGTGAGGTCCGGGTACCCGTCGACGCGCTCTGGCGGGCCCAGACCCAGCGGGCGGTGGAGAACTTCCCGGTCTCGGGCAGCGGTCTCGAGCGAGCACAGATTCGCGCCCTCGGCCTACTCAAGTCCGCCTGCGCGACCGTCAACGGCCGTCTCGGTCTCCTCGAGAAGACCAAGGTCGACGCCATCGTGTCCGCGGCCGGACGGATCGCGGAGGGTGAGGTCGACGACCACTTCCCCGTCGACGTGTTCCAGACCGGCTCCGGAACCAGCTCGAACATGAACGCCAACGAGGTCATCGCCTCGATGTGCGCGGCCGAGGGCGTCACGGTCCACCCGAACGACGACGTCAACATGTCGCAGTCCTCCAACGACACCTTCCCCACCGCCACGCATGTCGCCGCGACGGAGTTGGCGCTGACCGAGCTCGTCCCCGCGCTGGGTGGGCTGGCCGGGTCGTTCGAGCGCAAGTCCGTCGAGTGGCGGGAGGTGGTCAAGTCCGGCCGCACCCATCTCATGGACGCGGTGCCCGTGACCCTCGGCCAGGAGTTCGGGGGGTACGCGCGCCAGATCCGGGCCGGGGCCGAGCGCGTGTGCGCCACCCTGCCCCGGGTGGGCGAGCTCCCGATCGGTGGCACCGCGGCCGGCACCGGACTCAACGCGCCGGACGGTTTCGGCTCCGCGGTGGTCGAGGAACTGCGCTCACTCACGGGGCTCGAGGAGCTGCGCCTGGCGGAGGACCCGTTCGAGGCGCAGTCCGCCCGCGACGGTCTCGTGGAGCTCTCCGGTGCGCTGCGCACGATCGCCGTCTCGCTCACCAAGATCGCCAACGACGTCCGGTGGATGGGGTCCGGTCCCATGACGGGGTTGTCCGAGATCCACCTGCCGGACCTGCAGCCCGGGTCGTCGATCATGCCCGGCAAGGTCAACCCCGTACTGTGCGAGACCATCTCCCAGGTCGCCGCCCAGGTCGTGGGCAACGACGCGGCCGTGGCCTGGGCCGGCGCCACCGGGGCCTTCGAACTCAACACGGCGATCCCGGTGATGGCCCGCAACGTCCTGGAGTCCGCCCGGATCCTCACCACGTCCACGACCCTGTTCGCCGAACGCTGCATCGACGGGATCGAGCCCGACGTCGAGCGGATGCGCCGGTACGCCGAGTCCTCGCCCTCGATCGTCACCCCGCTCAACTCGGCGATCGGCTACGAGGAGGCCGCCCGGGTGGCCAAGCACGCCCTGGCGGAAGGGTTGACGATCCGCGAGGCCGTCATCGCCCTGGGCTTCGTCCCCGACCCGCTGAGCGAGGACGAGCTGGACCGCCGCCTCGACGTGTTGGGGATGACGGGCCTCGACCGCGAGCGCTGACCCCGGACGCGGGCTCCCTCACAGGACTGACGAGACCCGGGTGGGACCTGCGCTGCGTGCCCGGTCCGGGCACGCAGCGCAGGTTCTGCTCACCCGTCGGTCATGCCGCGTGGATCCGGCGCAGCTCCCCCGGCTCGGCGTCCGGGTGGAACTCCTCGAGCATCGTGGTGACCAGCTCGGCGATCGCCGAGCGCTCCGAGCGGTTGAGGGTGACGTGTGCGAACAACGGATGCCCCTTGAGCTTCTCCACCACGGCCTGGATCCCGTCGTGACGGCCGACCCGCAGGTTGTCCCGCTGGGCCACGTCGTGGGTGAGCACCACGCGCGATCCCGTCCCCAGCCTGGAGAGCACCGTGAGCAGGACGTTGCGCTCGAGTGACTGCGCCTCGTCGACGATCACGAACGAGTCGTGCAGGCTCCGGCCGCGGATGTGGGTCAGCGGCAGCACCTCCAGGATCTCCCGGTCCATCACCTCGTCGATCACGTTCTCGCTGACCAGGCCCTCGAGGGTGTCGAACACCGCCTGGGACCACGGCGACATCTTCTCCGTCTCGCTCCCAGGCAGGTACCCGAGCTCCTGTCCGCCCACGGCGTAGAGGGGCCGGAACACCACGATCTTGCGGTGGCGGCGACGCTCCAGTACCGACTCGAGCCCCGCGCACAGGGCGAGCGCGGACTTGCCCGTCCCCGCCCGGCCTCCGAGGGAGACGATCCCGATCGACTCGTCCAGCAGGCAGTCGATGGCGATGCGCTGCTCGGCGGAGCGACCGCGCAGTCCGAACACCTCGATGTCGCCGCGGACGAGCTTGAGGCCGCCGCCGTCGGTGACGCGGGCCAGCGCCGAGGACGACTCGGTCTGGACCCGGATCCCGCAGTGCACCGGCGTCTCCACGTCCAGGCCGGCCGCCCGGGCCGCGAGGGGCGAGGCCCCGCCGTCGGAGAACAGGGTGTCCACGAGGTCCTGGGTGGCGGGCAGGTTCGCGACCCCGCTGTAGCCGGTCAGCACCACGTCCTGGGCGTGGTACTCGTCGGCGGGCAGTCCCACGGAGCCCGCCTTGACCCGCAGCGGCACGTCCTTGGAGACCAGGACGGTGTCGAGGCCCTCGGCGCGGAGGTTGAGCGCGCACGCGAGGATCCGGGAGTCCTCCCCCGTGTTCCGGAACCCGGCGGGCAGGATCGCCTGGTCGGTGTGGTTGAGCTCGACCCGCAGGGTTCCCCCCTGGTCGGTGATGGGCAGGTCGCCGTCGAGCCGTCCGTGGCGGAGGCGCAGATCCTCGAGGAGTCGGAGCGCCTCGCGGGCGAAGTAGCCCAGCTCGGGGTGGTGTCGCTTGCCCTCCAACTCCCCGATCACCGCGATGGGCAGCACCACGCGGTGCTCGGCGAAGCGGGTGACGGCCCACGGGTCAGAGAGCAGAACCGAGGTGTC
This sequence comes from Dietzia cercidiphylli, assembly GCF_014145145.1. Classification (GTDB taxonomy): domain Bacteria; phylum Actinomycetota; class Actinomycetes; order Mycobacteriales; family Mycobacteriaceae; genus Dietzia; species Dietzia natronolimnaea. Next base: position 3,845 of record NZ_JAALEA010000226.1, on the reverse strand, counting down.
GAGGACGTAGGTGCGTACGGTGTCGGTCACGGCGGACTCCTGGCCCGCGGCACCCGCGGGCGAGCTGGGGGTGGACCGGTCGGCCCAGGTCACCTGGTGGTGACGGGGCCGGGTGCCGGCCCCCTCCCGATCGAGTGGATCGATCATCGGCTGGGACCTCCCGACGGTCGGCTTCCCCACCGACCGTTGTGACCCACGCTACGCCCGAATCACACGAGTGTGAGTTAACTCATCGTGAATTCGTCGGTCTCGCCGGGGTCCGTGACGCACACCGGGTCACGGCACCCTCTCGAACGCGGCGGCCAGGCCCTGTCCGCCGCCCAGGCACATCGTCTCCAGGGCGAGCCGGCCCTGCCGGCGGGCGAGCTCGCGGGCCATCGTGGTGAGGATGCGGGTCCCCGTGGCCCCGACGGGGTGGCCGAGCGAGATCCCCGAGCCGTGCACGTTGAGCCGCTCGCGGTCGGCCGCCGTGAAGCCGAACCCGCCCTCCCACTCCCGCAGGCACGCCAGGACCTGGGCGGCGAAGGCCTCGTTGAGTTCGATCAGGTCGAAGTCGGCGAGACGCAGCCCGAGATCGCCCAGGAGCCCGGCGGTGGCGGAGACGGGACCGATCCCCATCCAGGCGGGATGGACCCCGGTCACCGACCACCCGAGGGGCCTGACGTACGCGCGCAGCCCGAGGCTCTCCGCGCGATCGCGGGTGGTCACGACGCACACCGCGGCGCCGTCGTTCTCCCCGCTGGCGTTGCCGGCGGTCACGGTCGCGTCGGGGTCGAGCCGGGAGCGCACGGGGCGCAGCGCGGCGAGTGATGCCGCGGTGACACCGCGGCGGGGGTGCTCGTCGGTGTCGACGACGACGACGTCGTCTCCCCCGCCCCGGGGGACCCGCACCGGCACGATCTCCTCGTCGAACACCCGCCCGTCCTGCGCCGCGACGGCGCGCCGCTGGCTCTCGGCCGCCAGCTCGTCCTGCTCGGCTCGGGAGATCGAGTACTCGGCGCGGAGGTTCTCGGCGGTCTCGAGCATGCCTCCGGGGATCGGGTGGTCACGGCCGCCCGACGTCACCCGGCCCCGCGCGATGCGGTCGACGAACTCCACGCGGTCACCGCGGACACCGCCGCGCAGGCCGAGCGAGTAGAACTCGCTGTTCGACATCGACTCCGCCCCGCCCGCGATCACCACCTCGCTCGCGCCCACCGCCACCTGCATCGCGGCGTTGAGCACGGCCTGCAGTCCGGATCCGCACCGGCGGTCGATCTGGATCCCGGGGGTGCGGATGTCCAGGCCGGCGTCCAGTGCCGCGACGCGCCCGATCGCCGGAGCCTCCCCGTTCGGGTAACACTGCCCGAGGATCACGTCGTCGACATCCGTGGCGGACAGACCGGTGCGGTCGACCAGACCGGAGATCGCGGCCGCGGCCAGATCGGCGGCCGCGAGCGGGGCGAGGGCGCCGTGGCGGCGACCCACCGCGGTGCGCACGGGTTCGCAGACCACGACGTCGGCGAGGGCCCGCGACATGCGGGAACTCACCGACTCATTCCACCATCATCCGGACGGTCTCGGCGACGACCGCCGGACGGTCGGAGCCCTCGACCTCCACGGTCACCAGACTGCCCAACTGGACCCCGGAGGCCCTGCGCTGGAGCGAGGTGAGCTCGATCCCCGCCCGGATGCGCGATCCCACCGGGACCGGTGCCGGGAACCGGACCTTGTCGACGCCGTAGTTGATCATCATCCGGAACCCCCGGATCTCCATGACCTCCGCGCCCAGCACGGGCAGCAGGGAGAGGGTCAGGTAGCCGTGGGCGATGGTGGCTCCGTAGGGCCCCTGCGCCGCCCGGACCGGGTCGACGTGGATCCACTGGTGGTCCCCGGTCGCGTCGGCGAACGCGTCGATGCGGTCCTGGGTGATCTCCATCCAGTCGCTGTACCCCACGTGTCGCCCGAGTTCGGCCTCGAGCTGCTCCAGTCCCTCGAACACCCTCATGACAGTCCTCCTCGCTGCACCAGTTGCGATGCGATGACGTTGCGTTGGATCTCGTTGGTCCCCTCGCCCACGATCATGAGCGGGGCGTCGCGGAAGTACCGCTCCACGTCGTACTCCGTGGAGTAGCCGTACCCGCCGTGGATCCGGACCGCGTCGAGCGCGATCTCCATGCCGACCTCGGAGGCGAACAGCTTGGCCATCCCGGCCTCCATGTCGCAGCGCTCGCCGGCCTCGGAACGCTCGGCGGCGTGGAGCGTGAGCTGGCGCGCGGCGGACAGCTTGGTGGCCATGTCGGCCAGACGGTGACCGACCGCCTGGTGCTTCCAGATGGGCTGCCCGAACGACTCCCGCTGCTGCGCGTAGGCGAGAGAATCCTCGAGGGCGGCGGCCGCCACCCCGAGGGCACGGCCGGCCACCTGGATCCGTCCGGTCTCCAGGCCCTTCATCATCTGGGCGAAGCCACGTCCGGGCTCGCCGCCGAGCACCTGCGTGGCGGGCGTGCGATAGCCGTCGAAGGCCAGCTCACACGTCTCGACGCCCTTGTACCCGAGCTTGGACAGGTCCCTCGAGACGGTCAGCCCGGGACCGTGCCCGACCAGGACGATCGAGATCCCCCTGTGCGCGGGCGTCGCCGACGGGTCAGTCTTGCAGAGCAGGGCGATCAGGCCGGAGCGGCGCGCGTTCGAGATCCACGTCTTGGCCCCGGTGATCACCAGGTCGTCTCCGTCGGGTGTCGCGACGGTGCCCATGGCCTGGAGGTCCGACCCCCCGCCGGGCTCCGTGAGGGCCATGGTCGCCCGCACCTCACCCGTGGCCATCGTCGGGAGGTGGGTGGACTTCTGCTCCTCGGTGCCGAACTCGGTGAGGAGCTTCGCCACCACCGTGTGCCCGCCCATGGCGCCCGCCAGGGACATCCAACCGCGGGCGAGTTCCTCGGTGACGCGCACGAAGCAGGGCATCGAGACCGGCATCCCGCCGTACTCCTCGGGGACGGCCAGGCCGTAGATCCCGATCTGCTTCATCTGCTCGATCCAGCGTTCCGGGTAGGAGTCCGCGTGCTCCATCTCGCGCACGGACGGCCTGACCTCGCGGTCGATGAACCGGCGCACGGTCGCGACGAGGTCGGCCTCGTCCTGGTTCAGGTCCGGCACCGGTGACACCTCGTCGTCGTCTCGATCCGCCCGTCGGGCGGGGTCCGGACATCATCGCAACCCTCCATCCGATAGTCAATAATCATGCGCATGGTTTGGTTAGGATGCCGGTCATGGACACTCGCGACGCCCGGCCCGTCGGCGGACCCTACTTCGACCAGCTGGCGGTGGGTCAGGTCGTCGTCGACGCCCCGTCCGTCACCCTGACCGACGGTCTCGCCGCCGCACACCAGGCGATCCTCGGCGACCGGCTGCGGCTCCCCCTGGACCGTCGTCTCGCCCACGCCGTCACCGGCGGCACGGTGGCCCACCCGGGCCTCGTCGTCGACGTCGCGATCGGCCAGTCCACCCTTGTCACCCAGCGCGTGCGGGCCAACCTCTTCTACCGCGGCCTGCGTCTGCTCACCGCACCCCGGATCGGTGACACCCTGACCACCCGGACGGAGGTCGTGGGACTCAAGACCAACAGCCACTCACCGGGCCGCACCCCCACCGGGCTCGCCGCGCTCCGCATCACCACCACCGACCAGGACGGACGGACCGTCCTGGACTTCCACCGATGCGCCATGCTGCCCCTGGCTCCGGGCGTCGACCCGGACTCGTGCGCCCACACCGACGACCTGGCGGCGGTCGGGACCGCCACCTCCCGGCCGTGGGCGACACCCGACGCCTGGGACCTGGCCGCCTACCGCGCCGCGGTCCCCGGG
>NZ_JAALEA010000225.1 GCF_014145145.1 Dietzia cercidiphylli | reverse complement strand
GCGTGATCGCCTCGTGGTCCGTGGGCGGGGTCTTCCTCGGTCTGGGTGGGGCGATCGCCAAGGACCTCGTCGGCCGGTCGGACTACCTGGTGACCGGCCTGGTGGTCGCCTGCCTGCAGGCCGCCGCCGCGGTGGCCCAGCTGGTGTGGAACCTGCGCGCGGGTCAGGAACAGTGGCGCAGGGGTGTCGCGATCGGCGGCGTGACGCTCGTCGTGGGGCTGGCCACGGCCTCCCTGGCGCTCGCGGCGGCGTCGGTGCCCGGGCTCGTGGTGGGTTCGGCGGTCACGGGAGTGGGCATGGGGCTGCTGTTCCTCATGGGCACGTCGCTCGTCGCGCAGAACGCCCCCGACAGTTCCCGGGGGGAGGTCTTCTCCGCCCTGTTCGTCGTGGCCTACCTCTCGCTGGGGATCCCCGCGGTGGTGGCGGCCCTGCTGTCCGAGGTCGTCGGCCTCACCACCGCCTTCCACCTGATGTCGGTGGTGGTCTCGGTGATCGCGGTCGGTGCTCTGCTGGCGGTGGCCCGGATGCGGCCACCGGGCCGGGGGAGTGGACCGTCAGCGGCGGGGTGATTGTCAGTTGCAGTGACCGTCAGCTGCTGAGTGACTGGGCGGCGGCCGCCACCCCGATCGCGGCCAGGCCGGTGCGGATCCGGTCCGAGGCCAACAGGGTCCGGATGCGGGGTCTCGTGACCTGTTCCTGGGCGATCCCCATGTGGAGCGGGACGACCCCGGCGGTGAGTGCCGGGACCGCGACGGTGGTGAGGCATGCGACGACGGTGGCGGTCAGGCCGCCACGGTCGTGCGACCGGACCGATCCGTAGGCGGCCCAGGCGGCGGCACCCAGACCCGAGGCGTACAGGGTCAGGGCCACCGGGGCGATCCGGCGGGCGTGTTCGGCCTGGCGTTCGGCGATCCCCATCGTCGGACCCTCGAACAGGGTCGGGTAGACGACCGAGGTGACCATCGACTGGAATCCCAGGTGGGCCGCGCACGTGGTGAGCAGCGCGAGCCGTCCCGCGCGGAGGGTGGGGTCGGGGACCGCGGGGTGTCGGCGGAGCATGGGGCTCACGCTACCCCTCGCGGGACCTGCCGAGCAGGCGTCGGCCCTCGCCGTCGTCGGTGACCGCCCGGGCGGTCCGCAGCACTACCCGCCAGCCGCGGTCGGGCGCGTCCACCGGACCGAGGCGCTCGAGCTCCCAGCGGTTCGCCGTCACGCGCATCACGGTGTAGCGCCCCGGCCGGGAGGATCGGACCACCAGTTGGGTGTAGCCCGTGGCCACGGCCCTGTCGCTGTCGAGCAGGACCACCGGGAGGCCGGGCACGTGACCGCACCCGTGGGCGATGAGGTCCTGGTGGGGGGCACCGCGCACCATCCCCGCCAGACCCTCGTGGCCCTCGAGCACTCCGGTGTCCACGTCGTAGACCCCGTCGGCGGTCCAGAGCTCGGCGACGCCCTCGGCGTCCCCGGAGTCGACCCGGGGGGAGTAGGCGGCGAGGATCCGCAGGACGGCCAGCTCGTCCTGGGCGGCGTCGAGCCGGGCGCGGGTGTCGGTGATCCGGGTCTCGGCCGACGCGAGGCGGGCTTCCAGGGCGTCGAGGCGGGACGTGGCGGGAGGGGAAGTCATGAGCACTACACTAATGCGCCGTCTCAGGCGATGAACACGTTATAGTTTCGGCCATGACGGACACCAGGCCAGACACTCGTCCATCGCCACACACCGCGGACGTGGTGGTGATCGGCATGGGCATCGCGGGGGCGTGCGCGGCGATCGAGGCGGCCGAGGCCGGCGCGACGGTCGTCGTGCTGGAGGGCGCGTCCGGCCCCGGGGGGTCGTCCTCGCAGTCGGGGGGCGAGGTCTACCTGGGCGGCGGCACCGCCACCCAGCGGGCGCTCGGGGTGGAGGACACCGAGGAGGACATGCGCGCCTTCCTCACCGCGGCACTGGGTCCGAACGCGGACGAGGCCAAGATCGCCGACTACTGCGCGGGCGCGGTCGAGCACCACGACTGGTTGGTGGCGCACGGTGCGGAGTTCAACCACAAGCTCTGGGACACCCCCACGTGGATGCCGGGGGACGACTCGGGACTGATGTGGATGGGTGAGCGGGCCGAGCCCTACGCCTCGATCGCGCGGCCCGCGGCGCGAGGACATCGCCCGCCCGCCCCGAACTTCGCCGGCAACGTGCTGATGGACGCCCTGGTGGCCACCGCGCGGAAGGCCGGCGTGACGCTGCACTGCGATGTCAGGGCGCGATCGCTGATCGTCGCCGACGGCCGGGTGGTGGGCGTGCGGGCGACCGAGTTCGGCGAGGAGCGCGAGTACCGCGCCACGCGCGGGGTGGTCCTGGCGACCGGCGGGTTCGTCGACAACGACCGCATGCTCGAGCAGTGGGCTCCGCAGCAGGTGGGCAAGGACAAGGTCTCCGACGGCCGCGACGACGGCTCCGGGATCGAGATGGGCATGGACGTCGGCGCCGCCGTGCGCCGCATGCACCAGACCGAGACGGCGATGCTCATCATCCCGCGGCTGGCGGTGGGGGCGATGCTCGTGGACGGCGACGGCCAGCGCTTCATCAACGAGGAGGTCTACCCGGGCCTGTACTGCCACGCGGCCGTGCACCACCGCCGGCCGCCGGTGTGGGTGATCATCGACGAGAAGGGCATCGAGGACGTCCCGGAGAGCGAATTGTGGGGGATGCAGCCCATGCACGCCGCGGAGACCATCGAGGAACTCGCCGCGGACTGCGGGCTGCCGGCGGAGGCTCTGGCCGACACCCTCCGCCGCTACAACGCCGGTGCGCGCGACGGCCAGGATCCCCAGTTCGGGAAGAGCTCACGCTGGGTCCGCCCGCTCGAGCCCCCGTTCGGCGCCTACCCCACCGGGGCGGGCGGCCCGGACTCGTTCAACGGACTCCCCCTCAAACCACAGGGATTCACCCTGGGCGGGCTGCACACGGACCTGCAGTCGAGGGTGCTGGACCGCGCGGGTGAGGCGATCCCCGGCCTGTTCGCCGCCGGCCGTTGCACCCACGGCCTGCACGGCGAGGGCTACATCTCCGGCACGTCCCTGGGCGACGGCTCGTTCTTCGGCCGCCGCGCCGGTCGCGGGGCGGCGCAGGGGACCGGGTAGTGACCGATCACCCGGGTGGCGGGGCCACCGGTCCGGTGGCCGTCCCGCGGCGGGCACGACCCGTGGTGGAGACGGGTCCGCTGCACCCGTCACGCGGGGGCGGGGAACGGATCGACGAGGTCGACGACGACGAGGCCGGCCTCTACGCGCTGGTGGAGCAGGTGCGTCGTATCCGCGCGCTGACCACCGGGGGGTTGTTCGACACCGACCTGGCCCCGCTGACCGACCGGCTGCGTGAGGTGGCCGACCGGCTGGAGGCGGCCTCGGCGAGCACGGAGCGCAGGCAGGCGGTCACGTGGTCGTCGGGTGACTACGTCACCAACTGCCCGGTGGTGGGCCGCTCCAACGCCCTCGCCCCGCCGATCGGGTTCGACATCCTGGCCGACGGGACCCTCCGCGGCGAGGTGACGCTGGGTCTGGAGTACCAGGGCCCGCCCGCGTGCGTGCACGGCGGAGTGGTCTCGCTGCTGTTCGACGTGGTGCTGGGCCGGGCGAACTTCCACGCCGGTACCACCGGGATGACCGTCTACCTGGACGTCGACTACCGCAGCCCCACCCCCGTCCTCGAGCCGATCGTGGTGACCGGTCGGCAGGTCAGAGTGGAGGGGCGCAAGATCTGGGCGCAGGGCGCCATCCACGCGGGCGATCGACTGTGTGCGACCGCCGAGGGCATGTTCGTCGAACCCGGTGGCCTGCTCCTGGAGAACCGGCGCCGCCTCGCGGGAGGGTGACCGGCGGCGACCGGGTGAATGCGGAGTAGATTCGGTTTTCGTGACCACCGATACCTCCGCCACCGACGACCGCCCCTTCGGTACGACCGATCCCGCCTCGGCCGGCGAGGAGGGGGCCCCGTTCCTGCGCCAGGACGACGACGCCTCCGGGTCCACCGACCTGGCCCGAGAACTGCGCCGGGTGCGGGGACTCGTGGCGGGGTCTCGCTTCGACGACGTCCACGACGCCGTCAGGACCGTCCGGGAGCTCGCCGACCATCTCGAGGCCGTCGGCACCATGGTGCGTCCCTCCGACTACGCGACCTGGGGCGTTCCGGAGCATCTCGCCTCCAACCCCGCGATCGGCAGCCGTAACCCGGTCTCCCCGCCGCTCGAGCCGGTAGTTCTGCCCGACGCGACCGTGCGGGCGGATCTGCGACTGGGCATCGAGTACCAGGGCCCTCCCGGGTGCGTGCACGGGGGGATCGTCGCGCTGGTCTTCGACGAGATGCTGGGCCTGGCCAACGCCGCCGCCAAGAGCGTCGGCCTGACCGCGGACCTGAGGGTCAGCTACATCTCGCCGACCCCGCTGTACGCCCCGTTGCGGTTCGAGGCGCGACAGGACCGCGTGGAGGGCCGCAAGATCTGGGCCAGCGCCACCGTGTACACCGGCGAGACGCTGTGCGCGCGCGCCGAGGCGTTGTTCATCGAACCCCGGGGGATCTCGGACGCGCAGCGGGACCGTCCCATCGAGGGCTGACCGGGCTGAGCGGGCCGGCGTCCGGTCCCGGGTTGAGCGGGCCGGCGTCCGGTCCCGGGGGGCGGGGACGCGACGCGTCGGTGGAGCCGCTCAGCCCTCGCCGCGTAGGGCCTTCATCCGCTTGTGCGCCCCGGCCACGATCCGGCCGCGCTCCACTCCGGAGCTGAACTCGACGCCCTTGAGATTGCCCTCCCCGCCGCAGACGTGGACCGGGCCCTCGCCGATCGACGCGAGCACCTCGTCGGCGACGTCGGCGGGCTCGCTCACGGTCATGCCCGGGAGATCCATGTCCAGACCGGCGCGGATCATGGCCGGGGTCCGGGTCACGCCGAGGATCACCTCGACCACGTCGACCCCGTGCTCGCGCATCTCCAGCCACAGCCCCTCCACGAAGACCCGGCTGAACGCCTTGGCCGCCGAGTAGATGCTCATGTCCGCGTGTCCGAGGTAGCCGGCCATCGACCCCATGACCACGATGCCGCCCCGGCCGCGGGCCTTGAGCGCGGGGGCGAAGTGCCGGATGACCGCCAGCGGCGAGGTGATGTTGAGGTCGATGACCTGTTGGACCCGCTCCATGTCCGACTCGGCGAACTCCGCGCCGTAGGTGTTGGCCCCGGCGTTGAGGACCACCAGCCCCACGTCCAGTCCCTCGCAGGCGGCGGCGATCCCGTCGGCGGCACCGGGCCCGGTGAGGTCGACGGAGAGCACGCGGCACTCCACGCCCCGGGCGCGGACGGCCTCGGCGGTCTCCTCGAGGGGTCCGCTCCGGCGGGCGACCAGCACGGACGAGACGCCGGCGTCGGCCAGGCGGAGGGCGATCTCGGCACCCACTCCCTCGCTGCCGCCCACGACCAGAGCCCAGGGGCCGTACGTGGACGGATCGATCTGCTTCTTTTTGACGGGTGTCGACATAGTCTCCAGAGTATGACCAACGACAGCGACAGTCCTGAAATCGGCCGAGGTCCGCTCCCGAGGATCGAGGGCGTGGACGACTTCCAGTTGAGCAGCATGCGGGAGCGACTGGGGGACACCTTCGATCCGATCGCGGTCCCCGACCTGCCCACGCCGGATCCCGATCTCGATCGTTCGGTGGCGGAGCTGCGCAGGCTGCGTGAGGCGATCGCCGGGCTCGCCCACTCGGAGGTCGAGCTGGGGGACATCGCGGACCGGTTGGCCGAGGCCGCGGACCTCCTCGAGCCCCGCGTGCCGGAGCCGGCCCGTCGGCTGGAGGCCATGTGGACCGGCGCCGGGTCCCGCCGGGCCAACCCCGTCGGCGGTCCGGAGAACCCGATCGCCCCGCCGGTGCGGTTCTTCGGGTGTGACGACGGGTCGGTGACGGCGGAGGTCACGCTCGGACTGGCCTACCAGGGCCCTCCCGGGTGCGTCCACGGAGGGATCAGCGCGCTGATCATCGACCACATGATGGGCTTCGCGAACCACTGGGGAGGCCGCTACGGCATGACGGCCCACTACGAGATCGACTACCGGTCACCCACGCCGCTGCTGCGGCCGCTGACGTTCCGCTCGTGGGTGGACGAGGTGGACGGCCGCAAGACCTGGACCAAGGCGACCATCCACGCGGGCGACCGGCTGTGCGTCGAGGCCCGCGGGCTCTTCCTCGAGGCGAGCGTCGCGGTACCGGGTCACCCGGATCGGCGGTCGACCGTGGGGGACGGAGCCTGACCGGACCCGACACCTGGCCCCGGTTTGTCGACCCCGGGGCGCCGCCGACTCAGTGTTGGAGGTCGACCTGCACGACCTTCTGCAGGTAGGGGGCGATCACCTCGGTCAGGCCCGAGGCCAACTGGTCCGGGTCCTCGGGCGGGAGCGAGATGAAGCTGATGCCGATCCGGGCGATGATCGAGGCCGCCAGCCGGGCCTGGCTCGCCTCGATCCGCATCCAGCTCTCGGACAGGGCCGGCACGAGCACCTCGGTGGCGCGCTCGATGAGCGGCCCCGCCTCGGTGGTGATCAGCCGCAGCAGGTCCGGCTTGATGTCCCCCGTCACGAGCGCCCGGATGAGCGGGTCACGACTGCTGGACCGCAGGAAGCCGTTGATCCCCTCACTCAGGGCCAGCTCGATCTGCCCGGGATGCCTGATGATGGAGTCCCGGATCTCGCCGGCGAAGGTCTCCGACAGCTGGAGCGCGTACGCCTGGGCCAGGCCCTGACGGTTGCCGAACGTGCTGTAGAGCGTCTGGCGGCTCAGTCCTGCGGCCTTGGCCACGTCGGACATGGTCACGGCCGACCAGTCACGGGACTCCAACAGTTCGTGCATCGCGTCGAAGACGGTGAGGCGAGGCGACCAACGCTCCCCCTGGGAATCCCCGGAGGAGCGTCGGTCACTGGTGGAGGGGCGGCGCGGCATGAGGTCCATTGTTCCTGATCTGGCGTCCGCGGGTGGTGGAGGGCTACTTCACGGGCAGGAAGTCGACCTTGTCGCGGACGCCGCAGTCCGAGCACCGCCAGGTGGTGGGGATCGCCGACCACGGGGTCCCGGGCGGGAATCCCTCACGCGGCTCGCCGGCCGCCTCGGAGTAGTGGTGCCCGCAGTTCGGGCACACGTACTCGCCGGTCGGCGACGTCTGGTCGGCGGCGATGTCGGTGTCCGCGACCACCTTCTCCGCCACCGCGGTGGAGCCGGCGGCGGCCGCATCGACCCCGTGGCGGGCGAGGATCTTCTCGCGCTTGGACGGCTGGATGTTGGCCCGGGTGATGTCACCGTCGTAGTGGGCCAGCACCCGCTTGTCCATGACCTTGCGCCACAGCGGCGGCACGTAGGCCAGGACCATCATCGTGGCGTACCCGGACGGCAGCTGCGGGGCCTGCTCGAAGCTGCGCAGGACCTGGTAGCGGCGCATCGGGTTGGCGTGGTGATCCGAATGGCGCTGCAGGTGGTACAGGAAGATGTTGGTCACCAGGTGATCGGAGTTCCACGAGTGCTCCGGGCGGCAGCGCTGGTAGCGGCCGGCGGAGGTCTTCTGCCGCTTGAGGCCGTAGTGCTCCAGGTAGTTGACCACCTCCAGCAGCGAGAAGCCGAAGACCGCCTGGACGAGGAGCCAGGGCGCGACCTCCCAGCCGAACACGGCGATCAGTCCGCCGAAGAGCACGACGGTCATGAGCCACGCGTTGAGGTTGTCGTTGCGGATCGTCCACGGGCTCTTGCCCAGGCGACCGAGCCGCTCGGACTCGAGGTGCCAGGCCGACCGTGCGGATCCCACGACGCTGCGCGGCAGGAACGCCCAGAACGACTCGCCGAAGCGCGAGCTGGCCGGGTCCTCGGGAGTGGCGACGCGGGCGTGGTGCCCACGGTTGTGCTCGATGAAGAAGTGTCCGTACCCGGTGGTGGCCAGGGCGACCTTGGACAGCCACTTCTCGCTCCCGGCGATCTTGTGGCCGAGTTCGTGCGCGGTGTTGATCCCGATCCCGCCCGTGATGGCCACCGTCCAGGCCACACCGATCGAGGCGGCGATCCCGAGCCCGCCGTCGTAGCCGAGCCACGACAGGTCCTGGGCGGTCCACAGGTAGCAGGCGACGATGAGGGACGCGTACTGGAAGGGGATGTACAGGTAGGTGCACCAGCGGTAGAAGGGGTCCGCCTCGAGCCGGTCCATCACCTCGTCCGGCGGGTTCTGGCCGTCGGCTCCGACCGCCAGGTCGCCGAGGGGGATGGCGACGTAGACCAGGACGGGGAGCAGGAACCACGCGGCGGTGGCGGCCCAGCCCAGACCCAGCCCGTTGAACCCGATGACGAACGGCATCGAGAGGAACAGCCCCATCGCCGGGATCAGGCCGAGCAGCCACAGGTACCGCTTGGCGTCGGTCCACGCGTACGGCTCGACCGCGGCGTCGGTGGCGTCACCCACCGCGGCGGTGTCCTGGGCGGCGGCGTCCCGGGCGGCGGGGTCCGTCGTGGGGTCCGTCGTGGGGTCCCGGTCGGGACGCTCGTCTGCGCCCCGGGGGCGGATGTACTCGGTGCTGGACATCGTCAACGACCTCCAAAGATCACTGGTGATGTGGCCTACGCCACTGTCTGGAGACAAGATTAGACAAATTCCCGGGCCATGTCTAGACATGGGGTCTGATTTTGTCCAGGGAGGACGACGACGAGGCCATCCGTTCCACCGGCCGGTGCGGAATAAGGGGGCGGTCCGCGCAGTTGTACCGACAGGTCGTCGGATCCACTCCGACGCGGGAGGAGTGGCGGACGTGACGATGCAGCAGGCCGCCATGCGCACCTTGATGCGGGCCGAGAACAACAACATCACGCTCGACCGCAGCGTCTTCACCCGCGAGAACTTCCACCGGATCGGTCAGTTCGCGCGACCGCACACCCGGTTGATCGTCCTGTTCCTGATCCTGTCCGTGTTCGGGGCCTCCCTCGCCGTGGTGACCCCGCTGCTCGCCGGCCGGGTGGTCACCGCGATCGTGGACGGCGCCGCGGTACGGGTGGTGTTCCTCCTCGCCGCCGCCATCGCGGTGATCGGCATCGTCGAGGCGGTCAACAACGTCGTGACCAGGTTCTGGTCGGCGCGAATCGGCGAGGGTCTGATCCTCGACCTGCGCCGTTCGGTGTTCGACCACGTCCAGACCATGCCGGTCGCGTTCTTCATGCGTACCCGCACCGGTGCGCTGGTGAGTCGGCTCAACAACGACGTCCTGGGCGCCCAGCGGGCCTTCTCGGACACCCTCTCCGGGGTCGTGTCCAACCTCGTCCAGCTCATCCTCACCCTGGTGGTGATGGCCGGGATCAACTGGCAGCTGACCCTCATGTCGGTGCTGCTGCTACCGGTGTTCCTCTTCCCCGCCCGCTACGTGGGCAGGCGCCTGGCCAGGCTCCGTCGCGAGGCCTCCGACCTCAACGCGTCGATGAACGACCAGATGACAGAGCGTTTCAACGCCGGCGGCGCGACCCTCGTCAAGTTGTTCGGCCGCCCCGACGCCGAGTCCGCGGAGTTCGCCTCCCGCGCGGGTCGGGTGCGGGGCATCGGGGTCCGCACCGCGCTGCTCATGAGCGTGTTCATGAACTCGCTGACGCTGGTCTCCACCCTGGCCCTCGCGCTGGTCTACGGCGTCGGCGGCTGGTTCGCCCTCACCGGCGGGATGGACGCGGGGTCCGTCGTCGCCCTCGCCCTCCTCCTGACCCGCCTGTACGGCCCGCTGACCTCGCTGGCCAACGCACCGATGGACGTGGTGACCGCTATCGTGAGCTTCGAGCGGGTCTTCGAGGTCCTGGACCTGGACCCGCTGCTCAAGGACGCCCCCGACGCCGTCGACGTGCCCGAGGGCCCCGCCGCCATCGAGTTCGACGACGTCCGGTTCTCCTACCCCTCGGCCGACAAGGTCTCCCTGGCCTCGCTGGAGGAGGTCGCCGTACTCGACACCCGCGGCGGGCAGGAGGTCCTGCACGGGGTCAGCTTCCACGCCGAACCGGGGCAGATGATCGCACTGGTCGGATCGTCGGGCGCGGGCAAGTCGACCATCGCGTCGCTGCTCCCGCGGCTGTACGACGTGGACTCGGGGGCGGTGCGGGTGGCCGGCCTCGACGTGCGTGAGGTCACCTCGTCGTCGTTGCGTCGGACGGTGGGCATGGTCACCCAGGACGGCCACCTCTTCCACGACACGATCCGGTCCAATCTGACCTTCGCCCGTCCGGAGGTGACCGACGAGCTGGTGTGGGACGCCCTGCGCCGGGCGCGGCTGGAGGAGCTGGTCCGGTCGCTGCCCGACGGGCTGGACACCGTCATCGGCGACCGCGGTTACCGCCTCTCCGGCGGCGAGAGGCAGCGCCTGACCATCGCGAGGCTGCTCATCGCGGAGCCCTCCGTGGTGGTGCTGGACGAGGCCACCAGCGCACTGGACTCCACCAACGAGTCCGCGGTCCAGGAGGCCCTCACCGAGGCGATGTCCCACCGGACGTCCCTGGTGATCGCCCATCGACTGTCCACCGTGCGCGCCGCCGACCGCATCCTCGTGCTCGAGGGCGGCAGCGTGGTGGAGTCGGGCACCCACCCCGAGCTGCTGGCCGCGGGTGGGCGGTACACCGAGCTGTACGAGACCCAGTTCGCGGACCAGGAGTAGCAGCCGCGTCGGCGGGGCCGGTCAGCAGCACCCCCACCGGTCAGCAGCACTCTCACCGGTCGACAGCACCCCCGTCAGTAGCGTCCCCCGGCGATCGCGTCGTGGACCCGGTCGGTGTCGGCGTCGGCCCAGCCCGGGGGGTCCAGGATCCGGGCCCACATCTGCGCGGCGTCCGGCCCGAAGGTGTGACCGTGGCCGGCAGGGACCTCCGCGGAGAACACCATGTCCAGGGTGACCTGCCAGAACGTCACGAACGGGGTCCACCGCACCCCTGGGTCGAGATCGGGGCCCAGTGGCTCCCGCAGCCAGTCCGGGCGCTGCAGCAGGAGGTCGGGCGACCACCAGGTGATGGGATCGGAGGCGTGCTGCCAGTAGACGATCCGCGGAGAGGACCAGGGCGCGCCGTCGAGATCCAGATCCGGCCCGCCGGCGGCGAAGCGCACGTGCTCACCGCCGTCGATCACCGGTAGTCGCTCCGGCGAGCCCGCATCGCGGTGGGCGGTGAGGTAGGACCACTGCGGTGAGAAGTTGGGCGTGCCCACCCACAGCGCGCCGTCGGTCCGGGCCACCATGTCCTGGGCACCACCGAAGGCGGTCTGCCCCCCGAAGGAGCCGAGGCTCTCCCCGAACGCGACGAGTGCGGGGCGACGGGCCTCGGGCACGTCCGCGACGGCGCGCTCCACCGCCTCGAACAGGGCGCGTCCCGCGCGCTGGGGCGACTGCCGATCGGCCACGAACGCCAGGGGGCTGGGCAGGAACGAGTACTGCATGGCCGCGATCGCGGAGTCTCCGCCAGTGGTGTACTCGAGGGCCCCGGCCACGCGGGGGTTGACCCATCCGCGCCCGGTGGTGGTGGCGACGGCCAGCACGGACCTGTCGAAGGCTCCCGTGCGGTGGAGCTCGGCCACCACGAGGTCGGCGGCCTCCTCGACGGTGCCGGCCGCGTCATGCCCGGCGTAGACACGGATCGGGGTGCGCGCCGCCCGCCCCGTCACCTCCTCGATCTCACTCGCGGTGGGCCCGCCCGCGACGAAGGTCCGGCCCTCCCTGCCCAGGCTCTCCCACGCCTGCGCGGACGCCGGCGACCCCGACCTCTCGGCGGC
>NZ_JAALEA010000224.1 GCF_014145145.1 Dietzia cercidiphylli | reverse complement strand
CGCTCGGGGTCGGGGCCGGGCGCTCGGGGTCGGGCGCTCGAGACTGTTCCGCGAACGGCGAGACAGCAGGTAATGCGGGACGGCCCTGAAGCGATAATGCGGACATGATCATGACCCGAACGGCCACCGCTGCCGCCGCTCTCGCTCTGACCGCCGCCACCACCGTGGCCGTGGCCCCCGCTTACGCCGCTCCTGCACCCGCGCAGCAGGGCCACGTGGCCTACGTCGCGCAGGCTTCCGGGTCCGCGGACGGTGGCTCGCTCGACAACCCCATCGTCGGAGCCGGCCTGCTCATCCTCGCGGGAGTCGGAGTCTCCATAGCTCTGGCTGTCGGCGCGGGCGTGGCCGGCGGGGCGTTTCCGTTACCGCAGATCCCGGGACTGCCGAGCTGACGGAATCGACCTGCCGGGATCGACCGACGAGTCGAGGTGACCGCGGCCCGGACAAGTTATCTGGTGTCGGGAGATCCGCTCGAGCCGAGCACCGCGGACCCAAGCGTGAGCGCCCCGAGGTCCAGCGACCCTCCCCCATCGGACTCGTACGTGAACTCGTACACGTAGAGATACTCGTGGGCACACAGCGCCATGACGCCTGCGGCGAAGTCCTCGACGGCGGACAACTCGACCTGCCAAGTGCCGGATTCGCCACCCGAGAGTTCAAGCAGGTCAGCGCGGACGGTCCCGGCGGTGGTCGCGGCGACAAGCGCGTCGGCGTACCCCTCGGGCCCGTCCAGTCCGCCCCCGGCTGCGAGATTTTCCTCGAGGCTGCGGATCAGTGCGGCCGGACCCACGAGCAGTTCGCACTCGACGTCCAGGTCGGTGTTGTTGACCAGCGAGCCGGCAGCGCCATCCGCGTCAGTCGAGTCGAGCGACAGTGTGAGGGCCCGCGGGGCGACCGAACCGGCGGTGGCCGAACCCGTGTCGACTGACTGTCCCCGGGCGATCCCGGCGCCTCCACACACAGCGGCGGCCCCGAGGGCGACTGTGGCAGCTACGGATACGACTCGGTTCACGCGCACGAGAGTGTCCTTCCGCCCGCGATAGACAGGCGAGGGATGGATCCCGTGGGATGACCGCTCTGAGCGGCCCGCCTCTCCCGCTGGCAATTGAGCCCGGACTGAGGTGAATACAACCACGCATTCGGCGCGCCGTGGGGATTCGGACGTCGAACCCCGCCAATCGTCACTCTGGGCGAGCCAGCCGATGTGAGGACAGCGGGCGCCAGCACCTCAGCACTTGCCCCCCTCAGCTCAGGATGTCGCGCCGCACCACGTTCTGGTCGCGGCCCGGGCCCACCCCGATGTACGACATGTGGCAACCGGCCAGCTCCTCGAGCCGTAGCACGTAGGCGCGGGCCTCCGGCGGCAGATCGCTGAACTCGCGCGCCCCGGTGATGTCGACCTCCCAGCCGGGCATGGTCTCGTAGATCGGCGTGGCGTGGTGGAAGTCGGTCTGCGACATGGGCATCTCGTCGTGCCGGACGCCGTCGACGTCGTAGGCCACGCAGATGGGGATCTCGCCGATGCCGGTGAGCACGTCGAGCTTGGTGAGGAAGTAGTCGGTGAACCCGTTGACCCGGGCGGCGTAGCGCGCGATCACGGCGTCGTACCACCCGCAGCGCCGGGTGCGGCCGGTGTTGACGCCCACCTCGCCGCCGGTGACCTGCAGGTATTCGCCCCACTTGTCAAAGAGCTCGGTCGGGAACGGCCCGGCGCCCACTCGCGTGGTGTACGCCTTGACGATGCCCAGCGAGTGGGTGATCTTGGTCGGCCCGACGCCCGACCCCACGCAGGCGCCGCCGGCGGTGGGGTTGGACGAGGTGACGAACGGGTAGGTGCCGTGGTCGACGTCCAGCATGGTGGCCTGGCCACCCTCCATCAGCACGGACTCGCCGCGCTCCAGGGCCTGGTTGAGCATGAGGGTGGTGTCGCTGACCATGGGTCGAAGCCGGTCGGCGTAGGAGAGGAAGTACTCCACCATCTCGTCGACCTCGACCGCGCGGCGGTTGTAGATCTTCACGAAGATCTGGTTCTTGAGGTGCAGCGCGCCCTCGATCTTCTGCCGCAGGATGGACTCGTCGAAGACGTCCTGCACGCGGATCCCCACCCGCGAGACCTTGTCGGCGTAGGTGGGGCCGATGCCGCGGCCGGTGGTACCGATGGCCTTCTTGCCCAGGAACCGCTCGGTCACCTTGTCCAGCGCCTGGTGGTACGGGGCCACCAGGTGGGCGTCGGCGGAGATGCGCAGCCGCGAGGTGTCGGCGCCGCGGGCCTCGAGGCCGTCGATCTCCTCGAACAACGCCTCGAGGTTGACCACCACGCCGTTGCCGATCACGGGCACGGCGGTGGGCGAGAGGATCCCGGCGGGGAGGAGTTTGAGCTCGTACTTCTCTCCGCCCACCACCACGGTGTGGCCGGCGTTGTTCCCGCCGTTGGGCTTGACCACGTACTCGACGCGGCCGCCCAGGATGTCGGTGGCCTTCCCCTTGCCCTCGTCGCCCCACTGGGCGCCGATCAGGACGATCGCTGGCATGGTCTGCTTTCACCTCGAAGAGAGTCGTCTTTCGGTGAGGGACGAAAACCGGCCCGCAGGCAGTGATTTCCGCGCACACCAACGGTCCAGGGTACTTGGTTCCGCCTGGCACACCCTAGTCGGTCACTCCGACACCCTCCGGAAGCTCACCGGCGCTCCCGGCAGGAGTTGGGACAGTGCGTCCGACGACCGCGAGG
>NZ_JAALEA010000223.1 GCF_014145145.1 Dietzia cercidiphylli | reverse complement strand
CGTAGTCGAGGGTCACGCACCGGATGCCGCGGTCCTCGGCGAGGGTCCGGGCCTGCGGCTTGATCACCTGGGCGGCGAACACCCCGCTGACCGGAGACAACAGCGGGTCGCGATTGAGCAGTTCCAGATACCGCGTGAGTTGCTCCACGCCGTCGATCTCGCCTCGACGCTTGATCTCGACCGCCACGGTGACGCCGTCGGCGTCCCGCCCCAGGATGTCGACCGGACCGATCGCGGTCATGTACTCGCGGCGGATCAGGCTGTATCCCGGCCCCAGGGTCTCGATGTGTTCGGCCAGCAACTCCTGGAGATGAGCCTCGACACCGTCCTTCACCAGCCCGGGGTCCACACCGAGCTCGTGGCGGGAGTCGTGGTGGACCTCGGAGAGCGTGATACGGAGTTGTTCGCCGGCCTTGTTCTCGACCACCCAGAGAAGGTGCGCGGGGTCATCCGGATGCTCCCGCTCGACCAACGAACAGGGAGGCGTCATCCAGTTGAGCGGCTTGTACGCCCGGTCGTCGGCGTGCACGCTGACGGACCCGTCCGCCTTGACGAGCAACAGTCTGGGCGCCATGGGCAGGTGGGCCGTCAGTCGGCCGACGTAGTCGACCTGACAGGTGGCGACGACGAGACGCACGGTTCCTCCTGGAATCGGGATGTGCCGGACGGTCCTCAGATCCCTGCGGGCAGTCGGCGCAGTCGACGCAGTCAGCGCCGACGGCGGGCCGGAGAGCGGACCTGATCGGTCGAGCAGGCCTCCACCCACGCCAGCAGTGCGGTCAGCTCGGCGGGCCCCACGCAGATCTCGCCCTCCCTGATCCCACCCCTGCGATCGTGGCCGGAGAAGGACACGATGAGCTCCCCCGACTCGGCGACGTCGAGTTCGTGCCCCGTCGGCTGACGACGGGGACCCAACTCGAGGCTTCTGCGGTCGAGACGGACGTCAGCCCCGAACCTCACGCTCAACAACCGGTAGAACGCCAGGTCGGTGTCGGAGTAGCGGACGGCTCCGTGACGCCACGCGTCTCCCCCGTCCCGTTTGACCAGGACCGAGGTGGAGTCCCTGCGGACGACCACCAATCGATAGACGACGGCCGCGACCACCGGGGCGAGGACGAGCAGCACGACGACACCGAGAATGATCCCGGTGATCGCCATCTGCTCAACCCCTTCCGGTGGCCGCGGCCGTCAGGTCACGGGCGGACCGTGCCGTACTGCTAGGCGCCGGCCTTCTCGACCGCGCGGAGCCGACCGCGTGCGGCTGCGGCAGCCGCCTGGTCGTCGCCTGCCTCGGACAGCGCGCGCTCGGCCTCGCCGCGGTCGATGGACTCCGACCACTCCGCGGTCTCGCCGAGGATGCTGACCTTGTTCGCCGTCACGGAGAGGAACCCGCCCTGCACCGCGGCGACCTTCTTGCCCTCGTCCGTGTAGACCGTCACGGTGCCACCGGCGTCCAGCTCGCCGAGCAGCGGCTCGTGCCCGGACTGGATTCCGATCTCGCCCTCGGTGGTCTTGGCGACCACCATGGTGGCGGTACCGGACCAGAAACGACGCTCGACCGTGACGAACTCGACCTCGATGTCAGCCATGGTCAGCGGTCACTTCCCCGAGAGCTTCTTGGCGGCCGCCTCGACGTCGTCCAGACCGCCGATACCGTTGAACGCCTGCTCCGGGAGGTGGTCCAGCTCGCCCTTGCACAGCTTGTCGAAGGCCTCGATGGTGTCCGACAGCGGGACGACCGAGCCGACCTGGCCGGTGAACTTCTCGGCGACCAGGAAGTTCTGGCCGAGGAAGCGCTCGAGGCGACGGGCACGCTGAACCGTGACCTTGTCCTCCTCGGAGAGCTCGTCCATACCGAGGATGGCGATGATGTCCTGCAGCTCCTTGTACTTCTGCAGGATCTGGATGACCTGCTGCGCCACCCGGTAGTGCTCCTCCCCGACGATGCCCGGCTCGAGAATCCGGGAGGTCGAGGTGAGCGGGTCCACCGCGGGGTAGATGCCCTTCGACGCGATCGAGCGGGACAGCTCCGTGGTGGCGTCGAGGTGCGCGAACGTGGTGGCCGGCGCCGGGTCGGTGTAGTCGTCGGCGGGGACGTAGATCGCCTGGAGCGAGGTGATGGATCGACCCCGCGTCGAGGTGATCCGCTCCTGCAGCATGCCCATCTCGTCCGCGAGGGTCGGCTGGTAACCGACGGCGGACGGCATGCGACCGAGAAGGGTCGAGACCTCGGAACCCGCCTGCGTGAAGCGGAAGATGTTGTCCACGAACAGCAGGACGTCCTGGCCCTGCACGTCACGGAAGTACTCGGCCATGGTCAGAGCCGAGAGCGCGACGCGCATACGCGTCCCCGGCGGCTCGTCCATCTGGCCGAACACCAGGGCGGTGTCCTGGAGGACGCCCATCTCCTCCATCTCGAGGAACAGGTCCGTGCCCTCACGGGTGCGCTCGCCGACGCCGGCGAACACCGACGTACCGGAGAACTCGCGGGCGATACGGGTGATCATCTCCTGGATCAGCACGGTCTTGCCGACACCGGCACCACCGAAGAGGCCGATCTTGCCACCCTTGACATACGGGGTGAGGAGGTCGATGACCTTCACACCGGTCTCGAGGATCTCGGTCTTGCCCTCGAGCTGGTCGAAGGCGGGCGGCTCGCGATGGATACCCCACTGCTCGCCGTCCCGGCCGGTGCCGGGGGCGTCGAGGCAGTCGCCGAGGGCGTTGAAGACGTGGCCCTTGACGACGTCGCCGACGGGCACCGAGATCGGCTTGCCCGAGTCGACGACCTCCGCGCCGCGGACGAGTCCGTCGGTGGACTGCATGGAGATGCAGCGCACCATGTTGTCGCCGAGGTGCTGGGCGACCTCGAAGGTGACCGTCTTGGCGACGGCCTCGAGGGTGATCTCGGTGGTGAGTGCGTTGAAGAGGGCCGGGAGGGCGCCACGCGGGAATTCCACGTCGACGACCGCACCCAGGACGCGGGCGACCCGACCGGTGAGACCGGCCGTGCCCGTCGTGCTCTGATCGGTAACAGCTGTGGTCATTGCTTAGTCACTTCCTGCGCTAGCGGCGAGCGCACCAGCGCCACCGACAATCTCGCTGATTTCCTGGGTGATCTGTGCCTGGCGGGCCTGGTTGGCCTCGCGGCTCAGGCCTTCCACCAGTTCGGTCGCGTTGTCCGTCGCCGACTTCATTGCCGTGCGGCGAGCCGCAGACTCCGATGCCGCCGACTCGAGCAGTGACGCGAACGCCCTCGTCGACATGTACCTCGGGAGGAGGTTGTCGAGCAGAGTGTCCGCGTCGGGCTCGAAGGTGACCTCCGGCTTGAACTCCGTCTCCGGCGAATCCATGTAGTCCTCGCCCAGATCCAGCTCCTCGATCTCGACGCGGGTCTCGATCGGCGCCAGTCGCCGCGCACGCGGGGTCTGCGTGAGCATCGACTTGAACTGGGTGTAGACGATGTGGACCTCGTCGACGCCCTTGCGGGTGGTGTCCCCGGGGTAGTCGCTCCCGAGGAACTCCGTCGCGTCGAACGTCTCCTCGCCGCCGGCCGCGAAGGCGGCGGACAGGAGCTGGAAGGCCGGACGGGCCTCCTGGTAGTCGGGCTTCTGGGAGTGTCCCTGCCACGAACCGGCGAGTTCCACCTCGCGGAACGTGTAGTACACGATGCCCTTGTTGCCCAGCACGTAGATGTCGACCTCGCGGCCGGCGTCCTCGAGGAACGCGATGAGCTCGGCGGCCTCCTTGAGGACGTTGTGGTTGTAGCCACCACACATCCCGCGGTCCGAGGTCACCACGAGCACGGCGGAACGCCTGGCGTCCTCCGGCTCGTTGAGCATCCGGTGCTGGACCGACGACGCACTGGCGAGGTCGGTCAGGATGGCGGTGATCTGATCGGCGAACGGCTGGGCCGCCGCGACCCTCGCCTGGGCCTTGGAGATCTGCGAGGTGGCGATCAGCTCCTGGGCCTTGGTGATCTTCTTGGTCGAGTTGACCGACTTGATCCGGTCGCGCAGTTCACGCATATTCGCCATTGCGTCAGATCACTCTCCTCTCGGCCTTGAATCGGATGGCTGTCATCGCAGGCCTCAGGCCTTCTTCTTCTTGGTGACCGTCAGCGTCTCACGGTCGATCTCGTCCTCCGAGAGCGCCTCGGCCTCGGGCTCGTTGACCACCCGCGAACCGTCGGAGGCGACGAAGCCCTCCTTGAACTCGTTGGTCTTGGCCTCGAGCGTCGCCTTGGACTCGTCGGAGAGCGCCGCCCCGCCGTCGATCTGGCTGTAGACGTCGGCAGCGGAGTGCCGCAGGCTCTCGAGCAGCTCGCCCTCGAACCGACGGACGTCCTCGACGGGCACGGTGTCGTAGAAGCCCTCGCCGGCGAGGTAGATCGAGACGATCTGGTCCTCCACGGCGACCGGCGAGTTCTGGTCCTGCTTGAGGATCTCCACCAGACGCTGCCCGCGCTCGAGCTGGGCCTTGGACGCCGCGTCCAGGTCGGAGGCGAAGGTCGCGAAGGACTCGAGGTCGCGGTACGCGGCCAGATCGAGACGCAGCGAACCGGAGACCTTCTTCATGCCCTTGGTCTGGGCGGCGCCGCCGACTCGCGAGACGGAGATACCGACGTTGACCGCCGGGCGCACACCGCGGTTGAACAGGTCGGACTCGAGGAAGACCTGGCCGTCGGTGATGGAGATGACGTTGGTCGGGATGAACGCCGAGACGTCGTTGGCCTTGGTCTCGATGATCGGCAGGCCGGTCAGGGAGCCGCCGCCCATCTCGTCGGAGAGCTTGGCACAGCGCTCGAGCAGGCGGGAGTGAAGGTAGAAGACGTCACCCGGGTAGGCCTCGCGACCCGGCGGGCGGCGCAGCAGCAGCGAGATCGCACGGTAGGCGTCGGCCTGCTTGGACAGGTCGTCGAACACGACCAGGACGTGGGCGCCCTCGTACATCCAGTGCTGACCGATGGCCGAACCGGTGAACGGCGCGAGCCACTTGAAGCCGGCGGAGTCGGAGGCCGGGGCCGCCACGATGGTGGTGTACTCCATCGCGCCGTGCTCCTCGAGCGTCGCCTTGACGCCCGCGATGGTGGAACCCTTCTGGCCGATGGCGACGTAGATGCACCGGAGCTGCTTGCTCTTGTCGCCGGACTCCCAGTTGGCCTTCTGGTTGAGGATGGCGTCGATGCAGACCGCGGTCTTTCCGGTCTTGCGGTCACCGATGATCAGCTGTCGCTGGCCGCGGCCGATCGGCGTCATGGCGTCGATGGCCTTGATGCCGGTCTGCATCGGCTCCTCGACGGGCTGACGCTCGAGAACGGACGGGGCCTGCAGCTCGAGAGCGCGGGTGCCGGCCGACTCGATGTCGCCGAGGCCGTCGATGGGCTTACCGAGAGGGTTGACGACGCGGCCGAGGAAGCCGTCGCCGACGGGGACGGAGAGGACGTTCCCGGTGCGGCGCACCTCCTGACCCTGGGCGATCTCGTCGAAGTTACCGAGGATGACCGCACCGATCTCGCGGTCCTCGAGGTTCAGTGCGACACCGAGGATCCCGCCGGGGAATTCCAGCAACTCGTTGGCCATCGCCGAAGGGAGTCCGCTGATGTGCGCGATGCCGTCACCGGTGTCGACGACGACGCCGACCTCCTCCTTCGTCGCGTCGGTCGAAACGGTCGAGGTGTAATTCGCAATCGCGCTGCGGATCTCTTCGGAGGAGATCGTCAACTCCGCCATGTCATTCCTGCTCTCAAAGTCGGGATGTGCTTTATGGGTGTTACCTGAGCCGCCACCGCTGGAACACGGCCGAGTCGCAGCTCGTCTTGTGCCGGACCGGCCGGTCAGCGGAGGGAACGACGCATCGCGTCGAGCCGTCCTGCCACGCTACCGTCGATGATCTCGTCGCCGACGCGGACGACCACGCCGCCGAGGAGTGCCTGGTCGACGTCGTTGTGGATGGCGATCTCCCGGCCGTACAGCGTGGCCAGACGAGCCCTGAGATCATCCGACTGCTGCTCGGTCAACGGCTCGGCGCTGGTCACCACCGCCACGGAGCGACCGCGCAGCTCCGCGGCCTGGGTCGAGATCTCCATGATGTCGTCCGCGGGCATGCCGGACGGGCGGTCCACGGCCTGGGAGGCGAGGGTCTCCGACACCGCGGTGACCTTGCCGTACAGGACCTCCGCAAGGAGCCCCCGCTTGGCTCCCGCCTCCGCGGTCCGGTCAGCCAGGAGCTGCTCGAACTGGGGATCTCCGGCGACGATGCGGCCGAGCCTGAACAACTCGTCCTCGACGGCCTGGAGCTGGCCCTGCTGGTCCGCCGACCGCAGGAGTGCCTCCCGGCCGAGCAGGATCAGGCCCTCCCGCAACTCACGCGGGGTGGACCAGTCCCGGGACACCGCAGCGAGGAGCAGATCGAGGGTGGTCTGGTCGACCTTCCACCCGAACACCCCACGGACCAGGTCCTGTCGGGCCTCCACAGGGGCCGCGGTGTCGGCCACGGAGACCCGGAGGGCGCGGTTGTCCTCGAGGACGCGCACGACCTCGAAGAGTTCCTGGCCCACCTTCGCGCCGGTCGCTCCCCCGGACGGGTTCGCCGCCAGGGTCTGCTCCAGTTCGCTCCGGGTCTGGTCGAGCGCTTCGCGACTCGCTGCGTGCATCGGCTCCACTTCCCTTAGTTCTTGCCCGCGCCGGGGACCCGGTCGAGGTCTGCCAGAAAGCGATCGATGGTGCCCGAACGCCGGACCGGATCCGACAGCTGCTCACCCATGAGCCGCTCCGCGAGATCCACCGACTGACGACCCAGGTCACTGCGGAGCTCCGCGATGATCTGCTGGCGCTGCGCGGCGAGCTGCTGGTTGCCCGCGGCGACGATGCGGTCGCTCTCCGCCTGCGCCTCGGACTTCATGTCCGCGAGGATCTGCTGACCCTGGGCACGCGCGTCGTCGCGGATCTTGGCCGCTTCGCTGCGCGCCTCGGCGAGCTGGGCCTTGTACTTGGCCAGCTCCTCCTTCGCCTCGGCCTGGGTCTGCTCGGCACGACGCAGACCGCCTTCGATGCGCTCGGAACGCTCGTCGAGTACCTGCTGGAACTTCGGGAGGATGAACTTCCAGAAGAGCCAGAGGATGACGGCGAGCGGGATGAGCGACCAGACGATGTCATACAGCGGAGGAATCAGCGGGTTGGGGCTGTCCTCCAGGGGGAGTGATTCTCCACCCTCGGCCGCCAAGATGGCGATGACGTTGTTCATGGTGCGTCCCTACGAGGTCGGTGGTCGTCGATCAGAACAGGAAGCCGGCGACGATACCGATCAGGGCGAGCGCCTCGGTGAAGGCGATGCCGAGGAACATCGTGGTACGGAGGGTGCCGGCCATCTCGGGCTGACGTGCCATTCCCTCGACGGTCTTGCCGACGAGGATGCCGATGCCGATGCCGGGGCCGATGGCGGCGAGGCCGTAGCCGATCGCGCCGTAGCCCCTCACGGTCGACTCGGTGGCCTGGGCGAGAGTGACGATGTCCATGGGGTTTCCCTTTCAGATGGCCGGCGCGGGCTTCTCCGCACCGGTCGGACGTGAATTGTCGGATTGACGGGTGGTCGTACCAGGCCTCTCGGCCCGAGTTCTAGTGGCTTTCCGCGTGGAGTGCGAGGTCGATGTACACCGAGACCAGCAGCGCGAAGATGTACGCCTGGAGGAACAGCACCAACAGCTTGAACAGCGTGAAGGCGACCGACAGCAACGAGGTGCCCACCGCCAGCAGCGTCCAGCCGTTGAACTGCCAGAAGAAGAAGTTCGTGGCGCTGAACAGCAGAACGATGATCAGGTGGCCCGCCAGCATGTTGGCCATGAGACGGATGGTCAGCGTGGCCGGGCGGAGGATGAACGTCGACACCAGTTCGATCGGGACGACCAGAATGTGCAGAGCCGGAGGAAGCCCCGGGATCACCACGCTCGCCTTGATGAACTTCGCGAACCCGTATCTCTTGGAACCGGCGTAGATGAAGGTCAGGTAGCCCAGCAGCGCGAGCATCAGCGGGAAGCCGATCCTGGCGTTCGGCGAGATGTTGAGTCCCGGGATGATCGTGGGCAGGTTCATCGCGAACACCGCGAAGAAGATCGTCGCGATGATCGGCAGGAAGCGACGTCCCTGCTCCTTCCCCAGGATCTCCTCCGCGATATGGACCCGGACGAAGTCCAGGCAGATCTCGGCGAAGTTCTGGACCCCGCGGGGGACCAACCTGGGGTTCCGCATGGCGAGCATGAAGAAGCCCAGGAGGACCACGGTCATGAGCAGACGGATGATCATGAGCCGGTCCAGCACGAACGCGTCACCGGCGAATCCGGTCAGCCACTGATCGGCAGGGAAGAACTCGTAGTCAATGTTCGGGGGGTGAAACTCGCCCTTGAAGGCCAGAAGCGTGGTACTCAGTGTGTTCTCCCCTGGTCGTGTTGGGCGGCGTGCGCCCGAGCGCGTTCGGTACGAGTGGCCCGGTGTTCGCGGCCGAGTTGGGATTCCGCGCGACCGCCTCGGGCCGTGGTGCAGCCCGGTGACGTGCTCGTCTCACCGCAGATGAGGATAACACCCTGGTCTCGGGCCGGTGTCACAGGGGGACCCGTCAGCCGGCATCGGGTTCCACGTACGGAGCCCGGGTCTTGAGGACCGCCCACGTCTCCCCCGCCAGGACCACGATCAGAGCGGCGATGACCGTCACGGCGAAGGCGGGCCGCGAGTAGAAGTCGAACCGGGAGAGCGCTGCCACGACCCCCATGGCGGCGAGGAGTTTGACCAGCCAGGTTCCCAGTACGACGGCCGCGGTGGTCTGTGGGGCCGAGTGGGCCGTCGCGATGACCACGATCGCAGTGGTGAGCACGAACGCGCCGCCCACCGCGGCGCCCATCAGCGCACCCCACAACCCCGGGGTTCCGTCGACGGCGGTCCACGCCGCCGCGCTGATCACGGTGAGCACGACGAGCGCGACCGCGCCGAGCCGCACCGCCTTGCGGAGGCCGGCTGTGTGTGGGCTTTCGGCGGGCTGCGCGGGTGTCGCGGGGATGTCCGTCATGGCGAGCAGCCTAGCGGGGGCTCCTCGGGCCGCTCGTGTCGCGCTCGCTCCTCGAACTCCTCAGACGCGGGACCAGGGTGGCGGCGAGGACCGCGATGAGTCCGGCGGCCGCGAGCGGGACGATCACCTCCGTGGGGAGCATCGTCGCCCCGACCGCCCCGAACGCGATCAAGGAGACCCACGCGTAGATGACCAGTGCGACCCTCCGATGGGAGTGACCGAGGTCGAGCAGGCGGTGATGCAGGTGCATCTTGTCGGGGGCGAACGGACTGCGCCCGGCGCCGACCCGGCGGATCACCGCCAGGACGAGGTCGAGCATCGGCACGAACATGGCGGCCGCGACCACGATCATCGGCGAGAGCAGGACGATCATCTCCTGCGGCCCGTACAGGCTCTGCGAGATCTTGCCGGACGCGCTGGTGGAGGCCGCGGCGAGGACGAGGCCGATCAGCATCGAGCCCGAATCGCCCATGAAGATCCGGGCGGGCTGGAAGTTGTGGGGCAGGAAACCCAGCAACGCCCCGGCCAGGACCGCGGTGACGAGTGCCGGGGGGTACGCCCCGACGGTGCCGCCCTGGTCGAGCATGATCCCGACGGAGAACACGCAGATCGCCAGGGCCGCGATGGCGCCGAGTCCGGCGGCGAGGCCGTCCAGGCCGTCGACGAAGTTCATCGCGTTGACGATCGTCAGCGTGAACACCACGGTGAGCAGTCCCGCCTGGAGTTGGTCCAGGACGAGGATGTTGCCGTCCCCGAACGGGATGTACACCAGCGTCCACGACACGCCCATGGCCACCAGGACGCCGGCCGCCGCCGCCTGACCGGCGAGTTTGGTGACCGCCCCGAGACCGAGGATGTCGTCGACGATCCCCACTAACACGATCACCCCGCCCGCGATGATCGTCGCCTCCACGTCCGGGGCGAACGGCGGGAACGCCCGGTTGAGAGCCGGGAGCTGCGCGGCCAGGTAGACCGCGACCAGCAACCCGGTGAAGATGCCGACCCCACCGAGGCGGGGCGTCGGCACCACGTGCACGTCCCTGTCGCGGGGATAGGCCAGGCCGCCGATCGCCGGCGCCACTCCCCTGACCAGACCCGTGACGACGAAGGTGACCAGGCCGGCCGCCACCGCGATGAGCAGGAGCTCGCGGAACGGCACCCCTATTCCCACGATCAGACCACCCGGTCAGCCACGCAGGGCCGCGGGGTCGGTCCCCAGGACCTCCCCGACACGCTCCGCGCTCACGGCCCCCTCCCGGACGATCCGGGGCGCCGGTCCGGTGAGGTCGACGATCGTCGAGGGTTCCCCGACCGCGCAGGGGCCGCCGTCCAGGTAGACCGCGACCGAGTCGCCGAGTTGGTCACGCGCCTGCGCGACCGTCGTGGCCGGGGGTTGACCGGAGACGTTGGCGCTGGAGACGGCGAGGGGGCCGACCTCGCGCAGGAGCTCGATCGCGACGGGGTGCAGCGGCATCCGGAGCATCACGGTGCCCTGGGTGTGCCCGAGGTTCCAGTTGAGTGACGGCGCCTGGTGCACGATCAGGCTCAGACCTCCCGGCCAGAAGGCTCGGATGAGGTCGCGCGCGGTCGCCGGCGTGCTCACGACCAGGCCGTCGATGGTCTCCCAGGATCCCACCAGGACGGGGACCGGCATGTCCGGGCCGCGACGTTTGGCCGAGAGCAGGAGGGTGACCGCGTCCGGGTCGAAGGCGTCGGCGGCGATGCCGTACAGGGTGTCCGTGGGGGTCACGACGAGCCGACCGGCACGCAGTGCGCCGGCCGCAGAACTGAGGCCGACCTCCCGACCGGTGTCCTCGGTGCAGTCGTAGGTGATGGTCACCGGGTGATCCCCTTCCGGGCTGTCGGGTCGACCTCGTCGTCGTCGTCGTCGTGATGATCGCCGCCTGGACGGTCGAGTCTCGTCGCGGTGACGAACCGCGGACGTCCGGCGAGGTCGGTGTGCTGTTCCACGGTACCGAAGCCTCCCTGCGCCCAGACCACCGCCGCGACCTCGGCGCCGGTCGTGTCGTCGTGCTCCACCGCCAGGTGCCCACCCGGCACCAGGAGGCGGGCCGCGACGCCGACGAGCGGCGTGATGACGGCGAGGCCGTCGTCCCCCCCGAACAGAGCGGTCGACGGCTCGTGCCCGAGCACGTCCACCGGGAGCTCGTCGGACCGTGGGATGTACGGCGGGTTGGACACCACCGCGTCGACCCTGCCCGACAGGCCCGCCAGGACGTCGGGGTCCGTGGCGTCACCCGCGTGGACCACCACGGGCGTGTCCCCCGCCGCGACCCGCTCGGCGGCGTTGCGCCGGAGCCACCCGAGCGCGCTCTCGTGCAGTTCGACGGCGTGGACCCGTGCATCGGGCCTGGCGTGGGCGATCTCGAGGGCCAGTGTGCCGCTACCGGCGCAGAGGTCCACGACGACCGGGCCCGGTCCGACGCCCGGAGAGGGCAGCGCGGACAGCGTGTCCTCGACGAGCAGCTCCGTCTCCGGCCTGGGGATGAAGACTCCCGGGCCCACCGCGAGGTCGAGTCGCCCCGACACGGCCCGGCCCAGCAGGTACTGAAGCGGGGTGCGGTCGAGGGTGCGGGCGGCGACTATCCGTCCGACCTCGGCGACCCCGGTCGCGTCCACCCCCTCCGCCAGTGGGAGCGCGGAGCGTTCGACACGCAGGACGTGTGCGCAGATCAACTGCGCCTCCACGAATGCGGAGTCGATGCCGGCGGCCTGCAGCGCGCGCGCCGCCGACCTCACGACCCCGGTCGCCGGCACGGGGCGGAGGTCCACGGCCTACGCGTCTTCCATACGTCGACGACGGTCCTCGGCGGCCAGGGCGTCCAGGACCGCGTCGAGGTCACCGTCGAGCACGGCGTCGAGATTGTGCGCCTTGAACCCGACCCGGTGATCCGCGATGCGGTTCTCCGGGAAGTTGTATGTGCGGATCCGCTCCGAACGGTCGACGGTGCGGACCTGGGTGGACCTGCCCTCGGAGGCCTCGGCGCTCGCGGCCTCCTCGGCCGCCGCCTGGAGCCGGGCGGCGAGGACCTCGAGTGCTCGTTGCTTGTTCTGCAGCTGACTACGTTCGTTCTGACACGTGACGACGGTTCCGGTCGGCAGGTGCGTGATCCGCACCGCCGAGTCCGTGGTGTTGACACCCTGCCCGCCCTTGCCGGACGAGCGGTAGACGTCGATCCGCAGATCCGACTCGTCGATCTCGACCGGCCCCACGTCCTCGGGCTCCGGGAACACCAGCACGCCGGCGGCCGACGTGTGGACCCGGCCCTGCGACTCCGTGACCGGTACCCGCTGGACCCGGTGCACCCCGCCCTCGAACTTCAGTCGCGACCACACGCCCTCGCGGGAGGGGTGCCGGGACCGGATGGAGAACGAGGCGTCCTTGTAGCCGCCCAGGTCGGACTCGGTCACCCCGAGGACCTCGACGACCCACCCGTGC
This sequence comes from Dietzia cercidiphylli, assembly GCF_014145145.1. Taxonomy (GTDB): domain Bacteria; phylum Actinomycetota; class Actinomycetes; order Mycobacteriales; family Mycobacteriaceae; genus Dietzia; species Dietzia natronolimnaea. The sequence goes on along the minus strand of NZ_JAALEA010000223.1, from coordinate 1,900 downwards.
TTCTCGGCGTACCGCGTGTACATGCGGGCCAGGTCCGCCGCGAACAGGGCCGACTCCTCCCCTCCCTCGCCGGACTTGATCTCCATGAGCACGTCGTCCGCGTCATGGGGGTCCCGCGGTGCCAACAGGTCGGCCAGGCGCGACTCCAGGCGCGTGGCCTCGGTCGCCAACCGCTCGGCCTCCTCGGCGAACGACGAGTCGTCACCGGCCAGTTCACGCGCGGCGGACAGATCGCCCCGGGTCGACTCCAGCGCGCGGTAACACTGCACCACGGGGGTCAGCTCGGCGAATCGCTTGCCAACCCTGCGCGCGGCCACCGGGTCCTCGTGGAGCGCCGGGTCCGACAGCTGCGCCTCGAGGCCCCCGTACTCGGAGAGGACGTCGTCGACCGAGGACGGCGATCGTCCCGGGGCCTCTGTCACTCCTCGTCCTGCGGCAGTGTCGGGGTCGTCTTGGCCACCTGCAACAGGAACTCGTAGTTGGTGTTGGTCTTGCGCAGTTGCGACATCAGGAGGTCGATGGCCTGGTGCGAGTCGAGGCCCGACAGCACGCGCCGCAGCTTGTGCATGACACCGGCCTCCTCGGGCGTCATCAGAAGCTCTTCCTTGCGCGTGCCCGAGGGGCCCACGTCGACCGCCGGGAACACGCGCCGCTCGGCGATGCGCCGGTCCAGTTTGAGCTCGGCGTTGCCGGTGCCCTTGAACTCCTCGAAGATCACCGTGTCGCCGGCGGACCCGGTCTCGACCATCGCCGTGGAGATGATGGTCAGGGACCCACCGTTCTCGATGTTGCGCGCCGCCCCCAGGAACCGCTTGGGCGGATAGAGCGCCGTGGAGTCGACACCACCGGACAGGATGCGCCCCGACGCGGGCGACGAGTTGTTGTAGGCGCGGCCCAGCCGGGTGATCGAGTCGAGGAGGACCACGACGTCCTGCCCCATCTCCACCAGCCGCTTGGCCCGCTCGATCGCGAGTTCGGCGACCTGGGTGTGATCCGACGGCGGACGGTCGAAGGTCGAGGCGATGACCTCACCCTTGACCGACCTCTGCATGTCGGTCACCTCCTCTGGTCGCTCGTCGACGAGCACGACCATGAGGTGGCATTCGGGGTTGTTGACCGCGATCGAGTTGGCGATGTTCTGCAGGATCGTGGTCTTGCCCGCCTTGGGCGGGGAGACGATCAGCGCTCGCTGCCCCTTGCCGATGGGCATGATCAGGTCGATCACGCGGGTAGAGAGGATGTTCCTCTCGGTCTCGAGGCGCAGACGCTGGTTGGGGTAGAGCGGCGTGAGCTTGCCGAACTCCGGACGGTTGCGGGCATCCTCGAGGGGCCCTCCGTTGACCGAGTCGATCCTGACCAGCGGGTTGAACTTCGCCCGGTTCTTGCCACCCTGATTGCCGCCACGACCGCCACCCTGCCCGCCGCCGGGCCCGTCGTTCTGGGTGTCGCTCTGGCCGTCCCGCGGCATCTTGACCGCGCCGGTGATCGCGTCGCCACGACGCAGGCCGTGCTTGCGGATCATGTTCATCGAGACGTAGACGTCGTTCGAACCCGCGAGGTAACCGGAGGTGCGGACGAACGCGTAGTTGTCCAACACGTCGAGGATCCCGGCGACCGGCTGGAGGACGTCGTCGTCCCGCACCTCGGTCTCGCCCTCCGACGGACGGCCACCGCCACCACCGCGGTTGCGCTCACGCCGGCGACGGCTTCGACGACCGCGGCCGCTCCCGTCGTCGTCATCACGGTTCTGACCGTCGCCGCGCGGGCCGTTGTCCCCGCCCTGGTTGCCCTGGTTGCCCTGGGTGCGTTGGTTCCCCGGGTCCCCGCCCTGCTGGTCGCGACCGCGGCCGCGCCCGCCCTGCTGGTCGCGGTTCTGCTGGCCCGGCTGATCGCGGCCCTG
>NZ_JAALEA010000222.1 GCF_014145145.1 Dietzia cercidiphylli | reverse complement strand
GGTGGTCGGAATCGCGTCGGGAGACACCGTGGTCGGAGTCGCCGTGACCGATCCGGGCGCGACGACGACGAGGAGCGCGGCCGCCATGAGTCCCGCGATCCCCGGGGCCACCCGACGTGCGGTCATGAGCCCGGCAGGGCCGGGATCGGACCCAGGTACGGCGCGATCGCCTCGCAGCGCGGCACACGGGGGGTGGCCGGATCGAGCGCGTTCAGCACGAAGTCGGCCGTGCGCGGGTCGGAGGCGATCGCCAGGTGCTCGGCGTGGTTCTGCTCGCAGCCGTCCTGGATCACCACGTTGGTCGTCATCGGTCCGGGCACCAGGCCCGAGGTGTAGGGCGTGACCAACTGGTCGTAGCGGGTCACCGCGTTGAGGTACCGCACCCCGGGGGCGTAGGGCGATCCTCCGCTCCACAACAGCTGGAGCACCTCGGAGCCCGGGGACATCTGGGACAGGGCGGGGATCTGACCCAGCTGGTCCGAGACTCCTGGAAGGTCGTCCAGAGACCTGCGCATACCCCCACCGGAGCCCTCCCACAGCGGGGCGATCGAGGCGACGGTGTTCACCTTGCCCGGGCGCCCGACCTTCGCCACCAGACCCGAGACGATGGTGCCCTGCGAGTGGCCGACCAGGTCCACCTGCCGGGCCCCGGTGGCCGCCAGCACACGGTCGACGAACTCCCCGACCTGCGGCACCGAGACCCCCGAGATGTCGGACAACCCGCCCAGCTCGTTGACCGGCCACGGGGTACCCGGCAGCGCGCCGTAGGTCAGCGTGAACACGCAGTAGCCCTCGTTGTGCAGCAGCGGGCCGAAGGTCGCCCAGTTGGTCACGGCGCCGCCGGAGGTGCCGTGGACCAGGACCACCGGACGCTGCTTGGCGGGCGAGGGCCGACAGTTCCAGTCGTTCGCGCCCGGCAGCGTGGCCCCCGGCTGCGTGATCGCCATGGCGGCGCCGGTGAGGAAGCTGTACGGCACGGGGATCGGGGCCCGGGCGGTCGGGTCCGTGGCGTGGGCGGCGCCCG
>NZ_JAALEA010000221.1 GCF_014145145.1 Dietzia cercidiphylli | reverse complement strand
ACGAAGTGCTCGATGCCCGCGCTGCTGAGCGCCACCCACTCGACGCGCTCCGGCAGGGTCGGGAACCCCTCGGGGCCGCCGATCCACACCAGGACCCGCGCCTCGTCGAGCGACAACACCGAGCCGCCCGCGCCCTCCACCGCGGCGACGAGGTGGGGGTCGCGGGTCGGCTCGACGGCCACGCGCAGAGCGGCGGCGTCACCCGGCGTGGGGATCATGTCGGCAGGGCCTTCTTTCCCGTCTCGGCGATAGTGGACACAGTGAGGAGCCCGATCACGCAGACCCCGATCACGCAGACCTCGATCACGCAGACCTTGATCACCCAGTATGCGGGCGCCATCCCGCTGCCGGTCCGTGTTACTTGCGGTCCAGGCCGCGCGAGGGTGACGGCCGCGGGTCTCAAGTCCGGCTAGGGGCACGACGACGACAACGTCGGCACCTGAACCGGGGGAGCCGCCGCCGGCGACAAGGTCAACTACTCTTGACATTAAAAGTCAAGTCTGATTAACATTGCGTCATGGCAGTCCGAGAGTCCGATGCGGCCGGATCGAACCCGGTCCGGGAGTGCCGCAAGGTCCAGCGGGTCACCCAGGCCGAGCTCGCCGAGGCGGTGGGTGTCAGCAGGCAGACGATCATCGCGGTCGAGCGGGGCGATTATTCGCCGTCGGTGTACCTGGCGATTCGTATCGCGCGGGCCCTGGAGCGGTCGGTCGAAGAGCTTTTCACTCTGGAAGAGGAGTCCCGATGAATCAGCGAAACAGCGTGTTCGACAGGTTGTCGGACCGGGTGATGAATCTCGACAGCCCGGCGTACGGGGACGAGCGGGAGCGCACCGTGTTCATGGAGGCGAGTTCGTTCGGTCTCACTATCGGTCTGTACGCGGGGCTCGCAGGGGCCGTCGTGTCCGCGGCGTTTGGCCTAATCCTGGTGCCGACAGTTCTCCTCGTGCTCACGATCCTGCCCGCGGCGGCGACCCAGTGGTACGCGCGGCGGCGGGGAGTCCACCTCAATGCCCTCGCCGAGGAGGCCGGGGCCAGGTCGACGCTGGTCACCATGGTCGCGGTGTGCGCGCTCATCGCCCTGACGTTCGCCGCGATGACCTACACCGTGTTCGCGGGTCAACCACTCCTGCCCTTCCCCTCGGTCACGGTGACACCGGGGGATGGTCTGCTCGGGGGTGCGGCACAGGGAGCTGTGGTCGGCGGGATGGTCGGGGCGGTCGCCGGGATCATCGGCTCCGTGTTCAGCTACCGCAAGGCGAACCGCGGGAGGTAGTAGTGGCGCCGCCGGTTCTCATCGCGGCCGGGTTTCGGGGGCGCGCCGGCGCCGGTTTCCGACCGGTCGTGCCCCATGTCCATCCGGTGGCATAGTGGGAACGGCAAGCCCCATCGTGTCCGGGCCAGTCCGGGCACGTGGCGACACCGCATGAATCCGTGCAGGTCAGCGCCTGCACCGACGAGAGGATCGCAGATGGCTATTAGCGACGATGACATGACCACCACCCCAGCGTCAGGCGAGGGAGTTGCTGACGGCGGCTCCAACCCGGATGGTCACGACGGCGGGGCCGACGGTTCCGCCCACCACATGAAGGGTGAGGGCGAAGGCCTCGCTGACGGCGGCTCGAACCCGGATGGTCACGACGGTGGCGCTGATGGATCCGCCGACTCCGGCGAAGGGCTGGCCGACGGCGGTTCGAACCCGGATGGCGCCGACGGCGGCGCTGACGGCACGCAGTAATTGCGGGCGCTTCATCGGTGCGTCGCGTGCGGCTCGGATGAGTTCGCGGCTCGGGTGTGGGGGCAGCGGCCCCTGCTGACCCGGGCGGCCGAGCTGCCACGCGACTACTCCGACCTGCTCTCGCCCGCGATGGTCGACGAGATCATCGCCGAACGCGGGGTGCGCACGCCGTTCGTGCGCATGGCGCGGGAGGGCACGCTCGTCGACCGGGCGTGCTTCACCCGCTCCGCGGGGTTCGGGGCGCAGATCGCCGATCAGCTCGACCCCGACGGCGTGCTCACGCAGTACGCCGCCGGGGCGACGCTCGTGCTGCAGGGACTGCACCGGTTCTGGCCGCCCATCATCGACTTCGTCCGGGGCATGACCTCGGACATCGGCCACCCGGTGCAGACCAACGCGTACATCACCCCGCCCGCGAATCGCGGGTTCGATCCGCACTACGACGTCCACGACGTCTTTGTGCTCCAGGTGTCCGGCACCAAGCGGTGGCGGGTGCACGAGCCCGTCCACCACTATCCGCTCGCGGACCAGCCGTGGACCGATCACCGCGAGGCGATCGCCGAACGGGCGAAGGACGAGCCGGTCATCGACACCGTGCTCGAGCCGGGGGACTGCCTCTACCTGCCGCGCGGCTGGGTCCACTCCGCCGAGGCGCAGGGCGATACCTCTATCCACCTGACGGTGGGCGTGGCCCCGCTGACCGGGCACGACGTCGCCACAGCGATGATCGAGGCACTGTCCTCGGAGGAGGAGCTGCGGGCGTCGTTGCCGTTCGGGCTCGCCCCGGCCGATGCCGCGAGCGCCGAGCCCCACGCCCGCGAGGTCCTCGACGTACTGGCCCGGTTGATCGCCGAGAAGCAGGAGCAGCTCAGCGCTCTCGCCGGCGACGCGCTCGCCGAGAAGTACCTCGACCTCACGCGCCCCGCCGCGATCCGCCCGCTGGCCACCCTCGACGCCGTCGCGTCCCTCGACGCCGACACTCAGCTGAGGCTGCGCGAGGGGCTCCATGCACGGGTGGACTGCACCGACTCCGACGCCGACGCCGACTCCGTCGCCGCCAATCCCGGCACGGTGGTGTTGAGGCTGCCCACCAAGTTGGTGACGTTCCCGGCGGTATGCGCTTCCGCCCTGCGCGCTGTCCTTGAGGGCGCTCCCGTGAGTGCCGGTTCGCTGCCCGGCCTCGATGCCGACGACGGCCTGGTGGTTCTCCGGCGGTTGCTGCGGGAGGGCGTGGTGGTGGCGCTGTGAGCAGGCCTGCGGACTGGGAACCGTGCAGTGACTCGTCGTTGCGCCGCGGCGATCCCCTGGACGGGTCGGGCTCCCGGGGGTTGCGGTGGCTGATGGTCGAGCTGTCCGGCCCGTGGGGGTATTCGGCGTTGCTCGACTCGCCGTCACTCCTTCCGCCCGAGCTGGGTCGCGAGATCGCCGGGCGTGCCCAGGAGGCTGAGGTCCGGGTTGCCGCGATCCGCAGGCCGGGTCGTCGTCGTCATACAGAGGATCAACGCTGGCGGTGGGCGCTCGCCGACGCCCGGCCCGGGCATGAGTCGCTGCGGTGGGGCGAGGTCGACGGCCCGGTCGGGTACGCCGAGATCCCCCTCGACGGTTCCGCCGGCGCCCCGTCAGCGGAGCCGCTGGTCGCCGTGTGCGCGCACGGCAAGCACGATCAGTGCTGCGCGGTGCGGGGGCGCAGCGCCGCGGCGCGGATCGCCGAGCGGTATCCGGAGGCGACCTGGGAGTGTTCTCACCTGGGCGGCGACCGCTTCGCCGCGACGATGCTCGTCCTGCCGCACGGACTCTTCTACGGCCGCGTCGACCAGGCGGAGAATCCGGCCGACATCGTCACCCGCTACACCGAGGGGCGGGTCGACGATCGGTACCTGCGTGGACGCAGTAGTCATTCGGCGGCCGTGCAGAGCGCCCAGCATCATGCCCGCGCGGTGGTGCCCGACGACGGCATCGACGCCTTCGCCCCGGTGCGCGTGGTCGAACGGGACGAGCACGTCGAGGTGACGCTCGAGGGCCCGCGCGGTCCGGTCGAGGTGTGGCTGCGGGAGACCTACTCGGAGCCGATCTTCACGATGTGCCGCGCCCACGCCCCCGGTCCGGTGAGGCAGTGGGAGCTGATCGAGGTCAGGGGCGGCGGGTAGGGCCGGACGGCGGGGCGAGGTGGAGCGAGGATGGTCGAACCACGTGTGGCTCCGCGGAGACGTACCCGGCCGCGGCTTCTCGCCGGCACTCCGCACGCGAAAGGACAGGCGACGTCGATGCAGCCGTTGATCCGCGCCGCGAGCCTGCGCGGGTTCGCTGAGCTCGTCACCGAACTCGGCGGGGATCCGGATCGGCTGCTCGCGCGGTTCGGCATCGAGCCAGAGACGTTGGCGGACGAGGACGGGCTGCTGTCGATCACCGACCACGACCGGATGCTCGATGTGGCGGCAGCCCACCTGCGCTGCCCGGACCTCGGTCTGCGGCTGGCCGAACGGCAGGACGTGACGATTCTCGGCCCCATCGCGCGCGCGATCGGATCGTCGCAGACCCCCGCGGAGGCGCTGGAGTGCGCGGCTCGGTTCATGTTCGTGCACAGCCCCGCGCTGAGGATCGAGGTCGCCGACGACCCGTGGGGCCGGCGCGGCGTGAATGCCCTGACCTACCGTAAGGAGCTGACCGAGTCGCCGTACTCGCCGCAGGCCGCTGAGTTGGGGCTGGGGGTGTTCTACCGGGTGGCCGTGCATCTGGTCGGGCAGTCCACCGGGTTGCGGTCGGTGGAGGTGCCGCACGGACCACTCTCGCCGGTCGGCCGGTATCTGGGCTTCTTCGGCGTCGACGTGAAGTTCGACCGGCCCGCGGCCGCGCTGTGCGTCGACCGTCGGATGTTGGATGCCACGTTCGCCTCCGCGGATGAGGATCTCCGTCGCGCGGCCCTCGATTACCTGACGGGCTCGTACTCCGACCCGTCGGACTCGGTGGCTCACCAGGTGCGCCGCCTCGTGGGGGAGCGCCTTCCCGGCCGCGTCCCCACGCTCGCCGAGGTGGCCAGGGCGCTCCTGCTCCACCCGCGGACGCTGCAACGTCGCCTCGCCGCCGTCGACACCACCTACGGCCGGGTCGTCGACGACCTGCGTCGGGATCGCGCGCACCGGTTCATCACGACCAGCGACCTGTCCTTCACCCAGATCGCCGACCTGGTCGGTTTCGCCGAGCAGGCCACGCTCAGCCACGCGGCGCGCCGGTGGTTCGGTATGTCCCCCGGGGAGCTGAGACGGACCACCAACCTGTCGCCCTGACACAAGTTTCCCGCCGCCGGACACCGGATGCTGATGTCGACCGCGGGAACGACCGGCGCCCCCCCGGGCGGCCACCCCATCGGCGAGGAGGAGCGAACGATGCTGCGCGAAGATCCACCGCGTTCGGACCAGGTGTCCGGGCCCATGCTCGAGCAGATCGGCGCGCGGCCGATCCCCGAATTCGACGGCGTCCACGACGTGTGGCCGCGGGGCGAGCGGCTGAGGGCGGTGCGCTCGGCGGCCGCCGAGTACAAGAAGCGGTTCGTGCAGCAGGGGCAGGTGCGGGCGGTGCGGTCAGTCGACGTGGCCGGGGCGCCGTACCCGGTCAAGTACGCCTTCGACAACGCGGTGTCTGTGCCCAGCCTGCCGTTGGTCACCATGATCAACCGCATGGTGGTGGTCCAGTACGACGACTGGAACGGTCGG
>NZ_JAALEA010000220.1 GCF_014145145.1 Dietzia cercidiphylli | reverse complement strand
GCACCCTGGTGTTCGAGCCGACCGTCCCCGCCGGTTCCGCCAAGGCGCCGTTCTACGCCAGTCTGGAGAGGCTGGTCGACGCCGTCCCCGGCGGCCGCCTGGCCAGCAAGGCGATCCTCAAGTACTTCAACGAGCCCGGCGAGGCCCTGGCCAAGGTGGGGCTGCGGCCGGAGGACGTGGACTTCCTCACGTTCGACCACCTGCACGTGCAGGACCCCCGGATGATTCTCGGTTCGAGCGAGGTGATCGCCGGCGAGCCGACGCCGCGCACCGCCCTGTTCGGCGACGCGCAGCTGCTCGTGCACCGCCGCGAACTGGCCACCCTGGAGGACCTGCACCCCATGCAATGGGCCTGGTACGTCGAGGACGGACTCGACGGCGTCCACCGGGACAGGTTCGCCGTGTTCGACGGTGACATCGAGCTCGGCCCCGGCATCGCCCTGCTGTGGACGCCCGGCCACACGGACGGCAACCACTCGCTGGTCATCAACACCCCGGACGGCGTCTGGGTCTCCTCGGAGAACGGCATCTCCCTGGACAACTGGCAGCCGGAGCTGTCGAAGATCCCGGGCGTGCGCCGCTACCACCGCGAGTACGGCCGCGAGATCTGCCCCAACGCCAACACCCTCGAGGACGCGCTGGACCAGTACGACTCCATGATCAAGGAGAAGACCCTCGCCGACCCGTGCCCGGCCGACCCGCGCTGGCTCCAGATCCTGCCCTCCACCGAACTGGCGCCGTGGAAGCGTTTCTGGCCGGTCGTGCCGACGTACTGCCACGGTGGGATCTCCTACGGCGAACTCCGCTCCGGCCTGAAGGACGGGAAGTGAAGACGACGACGACGAGGACCCGCAGCGCGCTCGTGACCGGGGCCGGTCGCGGCCTGGGCCGAGATATCGCGGGCCTGCTGGCCGACCGCGGATATCGCGTCATG
>NZ_JAALEA010000021.1 GCF_014145145.1 Dietzia cercidiphylli | reverse complement strand
GGGGGACGGCTCGTGCAGGTCCGGCGTCGCGGTCGACACCGGCCGGTGCAGATCCGCGACCAGCGCGGCCAGGGCCCCGGGATCGGCGACGGCCTGGCGGCCACGCCGGAAGGCCTGGATGTTCGCCGCGACCGCGACTCCGTTGAGTTCGATCGCCTGCTCGATGGCCCGGGCGGAGATCGGCAGGGCGCCGCTCTGGTACGCCGCCCCCACCATGAGCATGTTGGACGCCTGCGTGGACCCGAAGAGGTTCTCCGTGATCTCGCCGGGGTTGAGGTAGACGCCCCGCCCGGAGGCCCGGTCGATGGCCGCCTGGATGTCCGGTGTGGACGGGTAGTGCACGGCGGTGTCGATCACCATGGTCCCCGTGGGGATCCGGGTGGTGGAGACCACCGCGGTGGTGCGGTCCGGGTGGGCGACCTTGAGGTTGGCGTCGTCCGCGCCCACGAGGCCGTCACAACACAGGTAGAGGTCGCAGTCCCCGGCCCCGATCTTGGGGGGCTGCTCGAGTGGCGTCCGCGCCACCCGGACATCGGAGACCACCGCGCCACCCTTCTGCGCCAGACCCGTCATGTCGAGCGTGCGGGCGGAGTTGCCGTCGAGCACGGCGGCGGTCGCCAGCACGGCCGAGACGGTGACGATCCCTGTCCCACCGATCCCGGTGAGGCGCAGCGAGAAGCCGCGGTCGGCGTCGACCGCGACCCGGTCCGGTTCCGGGAGGGCGGCGGAGTCCAGTTCCGGTGCGGTCGCCACGCGCTCGGTCCCGACGCCCGGGACCACGGTGACGAAGGCCGGGCAGTCGCCCTCCAGGCACGAGAAGTCGAAGTTGCAGGTCGACTGGTCGATCCGGGTCTTGCGGCCGAACTCGGTGTCCACCGGATGGACCGACAGGCAGTTGGACTTCTTGCCGCAGTCGCCGCACCCCTCGCAGATGCGCTCGTTGATCATCACCCGCTCCGCCGGGGTGGGGTAGGTGCCGCGCTTGCGGTGGCGGCGCTTCTCGGCCGCGCAGAACTGGTCGTGGACCAGCACGGTCACCCCGGGGACCGCGGCGAGCTCCTTCTGGACCTCGAGCGTGTCGCGGCGGTCGCGGACCTCGATGCCGCGGGGCAGTCCCTGGGACCTCGTGGCCTTGACGTCGTCGGTGGTGACGACGATCCGGGCGACCCTCTCCGCCTGCAGGAGCCGGAGGATCTCCGGCAGGGACATCTCGCCGACCGGGTCCTGGCCGCCCGTCATGGCCACCGTCCCGTTGTAGAGGAGTTTGTAGGTGATGTTGTCGCCCGAGGCGACGGCCGCGCGGAGGGCGAGGGAACCCGAGTGCATGAACGTGCCGTCGCCGATGTTCTGCACCATGTGGCGTTCGGTCAGGAACGGGGCCATACCGGTCCACTGGAGTCCCTCGCCACCCATCTGGGTGACCCCGGTGACGGTGCCGACCTGGTCCTCGTCCATGAGCAGGACCATCGCGTGGCAGCCGATGCCGCCGCCCACGAGCGTCCCGTCCGCCACCTTGGTGGAGCTGTTGTGGGGGCACCCCGAGCAGAAGTAGGGGGTGCGGGTGGTGGCCAGCGGCAGGGAGATGCGCGAGCGGCCGCGGCCCGGTCCGTCGAGCCAGGCGGCCGCCGACTCTATCCCGTGGACGCGGCCCAGCCGTTGCGCCAGGCCCCGGGTCACGGCGTCGACGTCGAGTTCACCGAAGCGGCTGAACAGGGTGGAGCCGTCCTCATGGGTCTTGCCCACGACGTTCGCGACGTCTGGCCGTCGGAAGTGGATCTCGCGGATCATCGTCTCGATGAAGTCGCGCTTCTCCTCCACCACGATCACCTCGTCGAGGCCGGTCATGAACTCGTCGAGGACCGTGCGCTCGATCGGGTAGACCATGCCGAGTTTGAGGATCCGGATGCCGCGTCGGGCGAGCTCGGCGTCGTCGAGACCCAACCTGCGCAGCGACTCGCGGACGTCGAGGTAGCTCTTCCCGGCGGCGACGATCCCGATCCGGTCGTCGGCGGTCGACTGCACGATCCGGTTGAGTCGGTTGAGCCGGGCGTACTCCAGCGCGCGGGGGATCCGGATCGTGAGCTGGTTCTGCTCCAACTCCATGAGGCTGGACCCGAGCAACTGGCCCGAGGGCACGTGGGGACTCGTGCCCAGATCGCCGTAGACGGGCAGGATCCGATCCGGGTCCACCAGCGCGGTGGACGAGGCGTCCGCGACGTGCGAGGAGATCTTCAGGGCCGACCACAGGCCCGAGACCCGGGAGAGGATCGCAGCGTGGACGCCGAAGTCCAGCACGTCCTGGGAGTCCGCGGGGTAGAGCGTGGGGAGGTAGAGGTCTGCCAGCGCGAGCTCGGACGAGCACGGCACGGTGGAGGACTTGGCTCCGGGGTCGTCCCCGACCAGCGCCACCGCGCCCCCGTGGGGGTCGGTGCCGATGAGGTTGGCGTGGCGGATCGCGTCCGTCGCGCGGTCCAGGCCGGGGGCCTTGCCGTACCAGTACCCGACGACGCCCTGCAGTGGCGCGCCGCCGGTGTGGGCCGTCGCGCGTAGGGTCCCCGTGCGTCGCGCGAGCTGCGACCCCATGACGGCCGTGGCGGCGGCCTCCTCGTTGAGGGCGGGGCGGTGGACCACGTCGAACGGGTCGAGGAACGTCCCGCGCCTGGCCAGCTCGAGGTCGTAGCCGGCCAGCGGCGAGCCCTCGTAACCACTGACGAGACTGGCGGTGAGCAGGTTCTGCCTGCGGTCCAGTCGGGCGCGGTCGCGGACCGTGCGGACGAGGGCCTGGATGCCGGTGAGGAACACCGTGCCGCTCTCCCGCGTGTAGCGGTCGGAGAGCGAGAACGAGGTGGCGTCCGCCCGCCCGGTTCGGGGCAGATCATCGTGGGAGCCGCTCGAGGGGTGGAGTAGGGAGGTCATCTGTCACACCTGGCCTTCTGACGACAGTGGCTGTGTCTCCAGGCTAGGCGTGTGGGTGATGCGCGTCACGTGGCCAGCGCGATGCAGTTCACCATGTGCAGGATGTCGGCCACATTCCGTCGCGAGATGGACATGATGCGCAGTGTTCACCGGTCTAGCATGGACACATGGACGCGCCTGCCGATCTGGATCACACCGACCGACGACTCCTGAAGATCGTCCTGGCGGGCCCCAGGGTCGGGGTGCGCGAGTTCTCCCGCCGCCTCGGGGTGGCCCGCGGGACGGCGCAGGCGCGGTTGGACAAGCTCGAGGCGAGGGGGGTGATCGCGTCGTGGGCGCCGACCCTCGATCCGGCCGCGCTCGGGTTCCCGCTCTCGGCGCTGGTCCACATCCAGGTCGCGCAGGCGAAGCTGCAGGCGACCTGTACGGGCCTGGCGGAGGTGCGCGAGGTCCTCGAGGTGATGAGCGTGGCGGGGGAGTTCGACATCGTCTGCCGTGTCGTGGCCCGGGACCACTCGCATCTCGAGGAGGTCTTCAGCGCCATCATCGCCACCCCGGGTGTCCTGCGCACCCGCACCGAGGTGGTCCTGCGGCGACGGGTCGGCCCGCGTGTCGCCCAGCTGCTGGACGAGTGAGGTTCACTCCCAGATGCGGGCGAACGGATAGGCCTGCTCGTACTCGGAGGCGAGTTCGAGGAGCAGTCGATCGTGGCCGATCCTCGCCGACAGGTGCACGCCGATGGGCAGGCCGTCCGGCGCCCGGCCGGTGGGAAGCGAGACGGCGGGCGATCCCGCGATGTTCTGGAGGGGCGTGAAGGTGACCCAGTTGGAGACCCGCTCGAGGTGGGTCTCGTAGGGCAGGTCCGCATCCAGGTACCCGACCTCGGGGGTCTCGTGGTTGACCACCGGGTTGAGGTCGACGTCGAACTCGCCGAACGCCGAGTCGAACCGCCGCCTGGTCCGGTAGAGGCGGTACAGGTGCAGGGGGAGCGAGGGCAGACCCCGCCTGGCCATCGCGGCGAGGCCGATCGTGAACGGGTCGAGCCGCTCCGCCGCGAACTCCGGACTGAACATGCCCCGGCCGCCCGAGGAGGTGCCCAGGGCGAGCAGGCCCCAGTAGGCGATGAAGTCCTCGCGGAACGAGTCCGGGACCGGCGCGGTGGTCGGCACGATCTCATGGCCCAACGCCGCCAGCCGGTCGGCGGCCTCCCGCAACACCGCCAGGGTGGCGGCATCGGTCGGGTCGCCCGCGGGACTGTGTTCGACGAGGCCGATCCGCAGCCGGCGCCCGGGGGCCCGCGCGACCGTACCCAGCGGTGGGACCCCCACCGGACGGTGTCCCGCTTCGAAGGCGGTCAGGAACGCCACCGTGTCGCGAACGGACCGGGTGACCACGGACTGGGAGATGATCGGGATCGGCATGTTCGCCGAGAACTTCTCGTCGGGGTGTCTGCCCCGACTGGGCTTGAACCCCACCAGGCCGGTGACCGCCGCGGGGATCCGGATCGACCCACCGCCGTCATTGGCGTGCGCGATCGGCAACGCGCCGGCGGCCACCAGTGAGGCGGATCCCCCCGAGGACCCGCCGCTGGTGCGGCCGGTGTCCCACGGGTTCCGGGTGACGAGCCCGCCCTGTCGCTCGGTGGCGGCGGTCCAGCCGAACGGCGGCATCGCGGTCGTGCCCACCGGGATCAGTCCGGTCGCACGGAAGAGCGGTGCGTAGGGGCCGTCGTGGAGGGCTGGTCGGGTGGGGACCGCCGACGAGCCGAGCGTCATGGGCAGACCCTCCACCCGGACCGCGTCCTTGAACGCCGACGGCACGCCGGCGAGAGGGGCGGAGAGCTGGGAGTTCCGGACCCACTCCGCCCGGTGGCGCGCGCGGTCGTAGTCGGTGTGCACCAGGGCGCCCAGAACGGGGTCCACCGCGGCGCAACGCTCGATGGCGGCCTCGACCAGTTCCGCGGGTGAGACCTCCCGCCTGCGAACTCTCTCCGCGAGGGCGGAGGCGTCGTCGTACCCGAGCGCATCGTCGCGGAAGGCGTGCACGCGGCGCGGCGGTCCAGTGGGGGTCGGATCGGCGACGGCATCGGCTGTGGTGTCGGTCACGCGTCCACTGTAGGTCGTCCCCCTTGACAACGGCCGGGGTACTCGTGCATCTTAGGTGTACCTTACTTAGGCGAGCGTCACCTTATTCTCGTACCCGAGACCTCGCCGTGTAGCTGGCGACCCGTGGAGGGCGAACAATGGCAGTGCACCCGATCGTGTCGGATCCGGTCGTGACGGGCGCCCGACGTCTCCTGGACGGGGCGGGCGTCGCCACGGTCGCCGTCCGCGGCACCCGGGACCGCTCAGATGTGATGGTCTCCGCCCAGCACCGCTGGATCGGCGGAGGCGCCGTCGTCGTCACCGGGGCCCCCGCACCGTGGTCCGGTCTGATCGTGGAGCCGGGCTCCTCGGTCGAGGTGGTCGTGATGATCGACGAGTTCGCTCCGATCGTCGAGGCGAAGGTGCACGTCGCCAGCCTCTACGGTTTCGGGGTGGCGCGTGCGGCGCGCCAGGGCGAGGGGTGGGTCGTCGAGATCGAGATCGAGCTCGGCGAGCTGCAGGTGCGCCGTCTCGGCCACGAGGGGACGGTTCTCGCCCGCGACCTGGACGCGGTGCCCTCGGACCCGCTGGCGTCCGAGGCGCCCGGTCTCGCGGACGAGATCCGGGCGCGATTCGGGGAACACCTGGCGATCCTGGCGGGATCGGGCGACCCGGCTCACCCGCCGTTCGTCCTCGGTGTCGACCCGGACGGCCTCCACCTTCTCACCGCACTCGGGCGCGACGCCGATGTCGTGCACCTGCCGTTCATGACCCGGGCGCAGTCCGTCGGGGACGTGGTCCGCGAGATGGGCCAGTACGTGGCCCGGGCGAGCTGAGTCCCGGGCCACATCCCGGCCGACGCCCCGGCCCACGTGCCGGCGGCGCCTACGCGGGGGAGTAGGTGAGGCAATCGGCGGTGTCCGCGCCGGAGCCGATCGTCACGGACTCCGCCGAGCAGAGCAGGTCCCTGTTGTGCGTGCACTCCACGCGCTGACAGGCGCCGACGTGCGCGCTCGCGGTGGGGAGGCCGCCCCGGACGTCGAGCGAGATGAACGTCCCGCACTCGGCGTGGTCGGGTGATCCCGCCACGGTGATCGCCGGGGCCGTGCAGTCCGCGTCGGCGTTGAACGAGCACGTGGTGACGGTGCAATTGCTGATTCCGGTGAGAGTGGCCATGGCGGTTGCTCCTCGTATCGGTGGGTGTTCCCGGTGGTGCCGATCCGGTTGCCGCGGACCGTCGGGTGCCACCGAGTCAACCCCTGATCGGCTCGACTTGCAAGCAAGGAGAGCCTGTGCTAGGTCAGGTTAGCCTAAGCATCTGACCAGCGCTTTCCCTGAATGTCCGCGGTGTGAGCTCCGCGGACCGCGTACCCCCGCCGCCTCCCGGTGGCGTGTGTGGTCTCCGATCCCCCTCTGGACATCTGTGAGCCATGGCACTATGGTCGAACTCAGTTAATCCGACTTAACTGAAAGGGAGCGGCGCTGATGACTTCCGCGACCACCGATCACCCGACCACCAATCGCCAGGCGCACGAGGAGCTCCTCTCCGACCTCCGCGACCGCCTCGAGCGGGCCGCGTTGGGCGGTGGGGAGAAGGCCCGTGCCCGACATCTCGAGCGGGGCAAGCTCCTCGCCCGCCAGCGGGTGGACGTCCTCCTGGATCCCGGTAGCCCGTTCCTCGAGCTGTCCCCGCTGGCCGCCGAGGAGATGTACGGGGGCAAGGCGCCGGGCGCCGGTGTCGTGGCCGGGATCGGCCGGGTCTCCGGGCGCGAGTGCCTGGTGATCGCCAACGACGCGACCGTCTCCGGCGGCACCTACTACCCGATGACGGTGAAGAAGCACCTGCGTGGCCAGGAGGTGGCGATGGCCAACAACCTGCCGTGCATCTACCTCGTGGACTCCGGCGGGGCGATGCTCCTGCAGCAGGACGAGGTCTTCCCGGACCGCGACCACTTCGGCCGGATCTTCTACAACCAGGCGAACATGTCCGCCAAGGGCATCCCGCAGATCGCCGCGGTCATGGGTTCGTGCACCGCCGGCGGCGCCTACGTCCCGGCGATGAGTGACGAGGCCGTGATCGTCCGGAACCAGGGCACGATCTTCCTCGCCGGCCCGCCGCTGGTGAAGGCGGCCACCGGCGAGGAGGTCACCGCCGAGGAGCTCGGTGGCGGCGACCTGCACGCCAAGACCTCCGGTGTGGTGGACCACCTGGCCGACGACGACTACGACGCGCTCATGAAGGTCCGCCAGATCGTGGCGACCTGCCCGCCGGCGCCCGAGCCGGACTGGGAGGTGCTCGAGCCCCGCGAGCCCGCCCGCCCGCAGTCCGACCTCTACGACCTCGTCCCGGTCGACTCCCGCCAGCCCTACGACGTGCGCGACATCATCGGCACGATCGTCGACGGCGGCGAGTACACCGAGTTCAAGGAGAACTACGGTGCCTCGATGGTGACCGCGTTCGCGCGGATCCACGGGCATCCGGTGGGGATCATCGGCAACAACGGCGTCATCTTCTCCGAGTCCGCGCTCAAGGGTGCGCACTTCATCGAACTGTGCGACCGCCGCAAGATCCCCCTGGTCTTCCTGCAGAACATCACCGGCTTCATGGTCGGCCGTCAGTACGAGGCGGGCGGCATCGCCAAGAACGGCGCCAAGATGGTCACGGCCGTGGCGTGCGCGCGGGTCCCCAAGTTCACCATCGTCGTGGGCGGGTCGTTCGGTGCCGGCAACTACTCCATGTGTGGCCGTGCGTACTCCCCGCGGTTCCTCTGGATGTGGCCCAACGCGAAGATCGCCGTGATGGGCGGGCCCCAGGCGGCCGACACCCTCGCCTCGGTGCGCGCGGCGCAGGTCACCAAGTCGGGCGGGGAGTGGACGGACGAGCAGCAGGCCGAGTTCACCGCGCCGATCCGCGAGCAGTTCGAGGAGCAGTCCACCGCGTACTACTCCACGGCCCGACTGTGGGATGACGGGATCATCGATCCCGCCGACACCCGTACCGTCCTCGGCCTGGCCCTCGCGGCCGCGGCCAACGCCCCCCTCGAGCCGGTCAACAACGGCGTCTTCAGGATGTGAGTCGAGCTATGTCACAGAAACTCCACACCGTTCTGGTGGCCAACCGCGGCGAGATCGCGTGTCGCGTGATCCGTTCCCTGCGGGCCGCGGGTATCCGCTCGGTCGCCGTCTACTCCGATGCGGACGCGGACGCCCTCCACGTGCGCATGGCCGATGCCGCCGTCCGCCTGGGCCCGGCCCAGGCCTCGCAGTCCTATCTGGACTTCGAGAAGGTGATCGACGCGTGCCGCCGGACCGGCGCGCAGGCCGTCCACCCGGGATACGGCTTCCTGTCCGAGAACTCGCGGTTCGCGCGGGCGCTCGAGGAGGCGGGCCTGATCTTCGTGGGGCCGCCGGC
>NZ_JAALEA010000219.1 GCF_014145145.1 Dietzia cercidiphylli | reverse complement strand
GCCCCGCGTCGCGGTGTCGTGCGTGCAGACCGCCGACGCCCACCGCCGCCGCGGGCTCGCCGAGGTGGGCACGGGCGCGCTCGTCGAGTGGGGACGGTCGCTGGGCGCCGAGGAGTGTCACCTCCACGTGTTCGCGGACAACTCGGCCGGTCGCGGCCTGTGGGCCAAGCTCGGGTTGGCCCCGCATCATTCGATGCGCCACCTCGTCGTCGTCGAAGGTTCGGCTCCGCCGTCCGCGCGATCCGATCCGGGGTAATAGACTGCTCGCCATGCGCCTGGCCACCTGGAATGTGAACTCGATCAGAGCTCGACGGGACCGTGTCGTGGCCTGGCTGGAACGCTCGGACGTGGACGTGCTGGCCATGCAGGAGACCAAGTGCAAGGACGACCAATTCCCGCACGAGGCGTTCGAGGAGCTGGGGTACCAGGTCGCCCACCACGGGCTCAGCCAGTGGAACGGTGTGGCCGTGGCCTCGCGGGTGGGGCTCGACGACGTCCGGCTGGGCTTCGACGACATGCCCGGTTTCCACAAGGACCCCGAGGTCACGCAGGACCCGGAGGCGCGCGCCATCTCGGCGGTGTGTGACGGTGTCCGCGTCTACAGTCTCTACGTCCCCAACGGCCGCGAGCTGGCGGACCCCCACTACACCTACAAGTTGGAGTGGCTGGCCCGGCTCCGCGACCACGCCTCCGCCGAGCTCGCCGCCGACCCGGCCGCGCAGGTGGCCCTGGTGGGCGACTGGAACGTGGCACCCCACGACGACGACGTGTGGGACATGGAGGTGTTCGACGGCAAGACCCACGTCTCGGAGCCCGAACGGCAGGCCTTCGCCGCCTTCGACGGAGCGGGCTTCCGCGAGGTCACCCGCGAGTACACCCCGGGCCCCGGCGTCTACACCTACTGGGACTACACCCAGCTGCGCTTCCCCAAGAAGCAGGGCATGCGCATCGACTTCCAGCTGCACTCACCGGAGTTGGCGGCACGGGTGACGGGCGCGTTCATCGACCGCGAGGAGCGCAAGGGCAAGGGCGCCTCCGACCACGCCCCCGTCGTCGTGGACCTCGACTGATACCGCCACCTCGTCCCAGAACCAGGAGCTCCCGCAGATGTCCACGTTCCAACTCCGTCACTACATCGACCGGCTTCGCGCCGAGGGCTTCACCGTGCGCGACGACCACGGTGAGGACCCCGACCTCATCGACATCAACGGCAGGGCCGTGGACACGTGGCGGGAGAACTACCCGTACGACCACCGGCTGGACCGCAATCAGTACGAGGTGGAGAAGTACCTGCTGCAGATCGAGCTGCTCAAGTTCCAGAACTGGCAGGCCGAGTCGGGTCACCGGCACGTGATCGTGTTCGAGGGCCGGGACGCCGCCGGCAAGGGCGGGACGATCAAGCGGTTCACCGAGTACATCAACGTGCGCCAGGCCCGCGTGGTAGCGCTGATCAAACCCACCGAGACCGAGCTGTACCAGTGGTACTTCCAGCGCTACATCAGCCATCTGCCCACCCGCGGCGAGCTCGTGATGTTCGACAGGTCCTGGTACAACCGGGCCGGCGTCGAGCGGGTGATGGGGTTCTGCACCGACGCCCAGTACTCCACGTTCATGGAGCAGGCGCCCATGTTCGAGAAGATGCTCGTGGATTCCGGGATCGGACTGACCAAGTTCTGGTTCTCGGTCACCCGGGAGGAGCAGAAGACCCGGTTCGCGATCCGTCAACTGGACCCGGTCCGGCGGTGGAAGCTCTCCCCCATGGACCTGGAGTCCCTGGACAAGTGGGACAAGTACACCGCCGCCAAGGAGGAGATGTTCCGGCGTACCGACACCGACTGGGCACCCTGGATCACCATCAAGTCCAACGACAAGAAGCGGGCGCGCATCAACGCGATGCGCCACTTCCTCAACCAGTTCGACTACCCGGAGAAGGACCCGCAGGTCGTGTTCGACCCTGACCCGAAGATCGTCCGGCGCGGCAAGGTCGCCGTCGGGGACTGACTGAGCCCGCGAAGGAAGAACCCGCGCACAGGGCCCGTCGGGGACTGACTGAGCCCGCGAAGGAAGATCCCGCGCACAGGGCCCGTCGGGGAATGTCCGCGCGACGCCGCGCATTGCACAGGGTATGAGCCACACGAATGATCCGACCGTCATCACGCGCCTGCTCTCGGATCGCGGGCGGTGGGCCGTGGTGGGCCTGTCCTCGAATGCCGGACGCACCGCGTACGGGATCGCCGCCTACGTCCGGGACCTGGGCCACGAGATCGTCCCGGTCCATCCGAAGGCCGAGACGGTCCACGGGCAGCAGGGCTACCCGGACCTGGCGTCAGTGCCGGGGGAGATCGACGTCGTGGACGTCTTCGTGAACTCCCAGCTGGCTGGCGGCGTAGTGGACGAGGCCATCGCAAGGGGGGCGAAGGCGGTCTGGCTGCAGCTGGGCGTGATCGACGAGGACGCCGCCCGGCGGGCCGCGGACGCCGGTCTCGACGTGGTGATGAACGCGTGCCCGGCCATCGAGGCGCCGCGGCTGGGGCTGCGCTGAGGCGACCCGCGCCGGGGATCAGTACCCGGTGGAGGCCAGCCCCACCATGGCGATGATGAAGACGAAGTAGAGGACCACGAGTCCCCCGAAGATGGCGAGAGAAATGAGGCCCAACTTCTTGGCGGAGGCGCTCGCGGCCTCGGCCTCTGCGTGGTGCCCGGCCGCCCACAGCGGGTAGACATCCGAGGCGCGGGTCATCGCGACGAACGACAGCGGCCAGAAGAACAGGAGCGAGGCCACAGCCCACCCGATGTTCGACGGCGGGCCGGGTCGAGCGGACCCGGGCGGACCGGTGAACGCCCCGGTGCCCTGACTCCCGTAACCGGGGTGCTGGCCGTACGAGGGTGCGCTCTGGCCGTAGGACGAGTCCTGCCAGTAGCCGGACTCCTGACCCTGAGACGGGCCCGCACCAAACGGGGAGTCGGAGGGGGAACCGGGGTAGCTCGGGTTCGTCATGGCCGAATCGTATCCCCGGAGTGAGGTCGGCCGAAACACCCTCGTGCAGAACGCACGACTTATCCGGCCGGAGTGGGGCCGGACGCCTCCCCCACCGGGGTCAGCGGGGGGCGACGAGGAGTTGGTACTCGGGGAAGCGGATGAGGAAGCGGCGGACATAGCTGCACACCGGCCGGACCTTGTTCCCGTCCAGACGCATCCGGGTGAGGACCAGACTGACCAGCAGGCGAGCGATGCCCTGCTGACCGAAGTGCTCCTCGATGACGGTGTGGAGAAGGATGTAGACCTCGCCGTCCTTCTCGTACCCCACCAGGCCCATGAACGTCTCGCCGTCCCACAGTTCGAACCGGTCTCTATCGGTGTTGTGGACCAACACCAGTGACTCTACTCGGGACATGGGGCTCCTTCGGCAGGGTGTGTTCCACACGTGATCCTACTCGCCGGGGTACGCTCGCCCGGCACAATTTCATACTCGTCCACACGGGAGTCCGCTTCGGAGCGCGGGCTGAGAGGACGGCCAGCCGGGTCGTCGACCGTTGAACCTGTCCGGGTCATGCCGGCGTAGGGAGAAGTGAACATCATGGGCAGAAACACGTCCACCACCAGCGAGAACACTGCCTTGATCGAGGCAGTGACCTGCGGGCCCATCCATTCCAGCAGCAAGTCCTACCTCGAGGTCCCGGCGGAGGGCAGCACGCTGAGCGTGCCCGTCCGTCGGATCTCACTGACCAACGACACGACGTTCGACGTCTACGACACCTCCGGCCCGTACACCGGGTACGCCGACGCCGGGGAGTGCCACGACCTCGCCTCCGGACTTCCGCCCACTCGCGACGGCTGGGCCCACCCGGAGGCCGTCCCGGCCTCGCCCGAGGACCCCACGCCGGTGCGGACCCAGCTGGCCTGGGCCCGCGCGGGCCACATCACCCCGGAGATGCGTTTCATCGCCGCGCGCGAGGGGATCGACGTGGAGGTGGTGCGGACCGAGGTGGCGGCCGGCCGCGCCGTCATCCCGGCCAATCACCGCCACCCGGAGAGCGAGCCGATGATCATCGGCAAGCGCTTCCTGACCAAGATCAACGCCAACATCGGCAATTCCGCGGTCACCAGTTCGATCGCGGAGGAGGTCGAGAAGATGGTGTGGGCGTCCCGGTGGGGCGCGGACACCATCATGGACCTGTCCACCGGGCGGGACATCCACGAGACCCGCGAGTGGATCATGCGGAACTCCCCCGTTCCCGTGGGGACCGTGCCGATCTACCAGGCACTGGAGAAGGTGGGCGGCGATCCGACCGCGCTGACCTGGGAGCTCTACCGCGACACCGTCATCGAGCAGTGCGAGCAGGGCGTGGACTACATGACCGTCCACGCGGGTGTGCTCCTGCGGTACGTCCCGCTCGCCGCCAAGCGCGTCACCGGGATCGTCTCGCGCGGAGGCTCGATCATGGCGGCGTGGTGCCTGGCGCACCACCGCGAGTCGTTCCTCTACACCCACTTCACCGAGCTCTGCGAGATCCTCGCACGCTACGACGTGACGTTCTCCCTCGGTGACGGCCTGAGGCCCGGATCGATCGCGGATGCCAACGACGAGGCGCAGTTCGCCGAACTCCGCACGCTGGGTGAGCTCACCCGGATCGCCAAGCGCCACGGCGTCCAGGTGATGATCGAGGGCCCCGGGCACGTGCCGATGCACATGATCGTGGAGAACGTGCGGCTCGAGGAGGAGTGGTGCGAGGAGGCGCCCTTCTACACGCTGGGGCCGCTGGCCACGGACATCGCACCGGGTTACGACCACATCACCTCCGCCATCGGCGCCGCGCGGATCGCGGAGGCGGGTACGGCGATGCTCTGTTACGTCACCCCCAAGGAGCACCTGGGCCTGCCCGACCGGGATGACGTCAAGACCGGCGTGATCACCTACAAGATCGCCGCTCACTCCGCGGACCTGGCCAAGGGGCACCCGGGCGCGCAGGCCCGCGACGACGCGCTGAGCACCGCGCGGTTCGAGTTCCGTTGGCGGGACCAGTTCGCCCTGGCGCTCGACCCGGACACCGCGCTGGCCTACCACGACGCGACCCTGCCCGCCGAGCCCGCCAAGACCGCCCACTTCTGCTCGATGTGCGGTCCCAGGTTCTGCTCGATGCGCATCTCCCAGGACATCCGCGACTACGCCGCCCAGCACGGCATGGACACCGTCGAGGCGATCGAGGCCGGGATGGCCGAGAAGTCGGCCGAGTTCACTGGACAGGGATCCCGCGTCTACCTGCCGATCACCGAGTAGTAGCCGGCCGGGGCACGGCAGTAGCCGGTCAGGGCGTGGCGCGGGCCGGCGTGCACTCGCGGGCCGTCTCGAAAGCCTGCTGCAGGCGCTGCGTCGTGGCCGCGTCCTGCCGTCGGGGGATGCCGTCACCGGAGATGAGCATCGCGTCCCAGTCGGCATCGGTCACCAGAGACCGATCGGGACGCGGCTCGTCGGAGGCCGGGACGTCCACCGTCACGGTGAGCACACCGGTGTGCCCGGCGGGCTCGCGGTTGAGGTAGTACACGAAGTTGCCCAGACCGAAGTGGACGTAGGCGTCCCCGACCCAGCCCGCGCCGTTGACCCGGTGCGCGTGGTTGCCCAGGATCACGTCCGCGCCGGCCGCCTCGAGCTCACGGGCCGCCGCGATCGCCTCGTCGCCCGGGCACGTGTAACCCTCGAGGCCCCAGTGCACATAGGCGACCACCACGTCGGCCTCCTGCCGCGCCTCGCGGACCGCCCGCAGCAGTCGATCGCGGGGCAACGCGGACGCGATTCCCGGTCGCCCGGGTCCCGCCGCGTAGTAGCTGGTGGTCTCCTCCACGATCTGGGAGGCACTGACGAACGCGACCTTGACACCCCGCACGTCGAACACCTCGGGCGCGAAGGCCTCGGACTCGTCGCGACCGATTCCGATCACGGGGATCGGCGACTGGTCGATGGCGTCGAAGGTGTCCGCGAGACCGACCTCCCCGAAGTCGACGGCGTGGTTGTTGGCCATGGTCACCACATCGACACCCGCCCCGGCCACGGCATCGAGCGCACCGGCGGGCGCCCGCCAGGTGAACGGCTTGCCCGGCACCGGCGTCCCCCGCTCGGTGAGCGCGGTCTCCAGGTTCACCATGGACACATCCGCCCGACCCAGGCTCGTGCGCAGCTCCGCCAACGACTCGGGATCGCGGGCCAGAGGAGCGAGATGGTTCTCGAAATGGACGTCGCCGGCGAAGGCCAGAGTGATCTGCTCGGCAGGCCGCACGGGAGGGGCGACGGGATCGACCTCGTCGTCGTCACCGGTCGGTGCGCTACCCACCAGACCCGCGCCGATCGACCGGGCGCCGTCGACCGACACCGCGCCCCGCCCCAGGGCGACTCCCCCGAGCATGCCGGCGGCCAGCCCCACGACGAGCCCCACCGCCGTCCCCACCGCCAGACCTCGTCGGGCACCGCGGCCACGGAGAACCGTGCGGCGGGAGGCCGAACGCTCGGCGCGCGCGGCGGCGTCCCGCGCCCTCGACGCGGGGGTCGATATCGATGCCATGCGGCGCGACTCACTCCACTAGATCGGGCGACGCCGGCTACGACGTCGCGGGGCCAGCCCCGACGCGAGGTCGAGTCGGGTGCGCGGACTCAGGCGTCCCGGCGCAGGGTGATCACCAGTCCTGCGACCCACAGCGCCACGCAGACCGCCGCGAACCACGCGAAGGCCGGCCACTCGCCCCACGTGATGAACCCGCGCGCGGTCTCACCCTGGGTCCAGTAGTCACCGTTGGCGAACGGCATCCAGCCGGCAATGTCCTGCCCCACCCGCGGGATCAGCGAGACCATGCCCTCGAGAGCCAATGTCCACACCAGGAACAAGGAGATCGTACCGGCGGCGTTGCGCATGATGTACGCCAGCCCCATCACGGCGACCGTGCCCAGCGCGGCGTAGACCGGGAACCGTACGAGGTACGTCAGCCCGTCCCCTGAGAACGGGGTCCAGGAGTCCAGTCCGGACAGGGCCCCCGCCACCAGTAGCGAGAGCACCACCGCAACGGCGGTCACGACCATCGACATCACGGTGAACAGCACGGTCTTGGCCACCACCGCAGGCCACCGCGACGGAGAGGCGAGGAAGGTGGCCTTGTTCGTGTGGTAGCGGTACTCGCCGGTCACGGCGACGATCGCCGCGATCCACGCGAGGATCACGGTGAAGGCGCCGACTCCCAGGATCGCGAACAGCGGGTCGCCCCCGCCGCCGGGTTCCCCGACGATCGGGTCCCCCGCCGAGGGCTGCTCGAACTGGCCGATGATCGCGGCCAGGCCGAGGGCGAGGGCGATGCCCAGGCCGTACAGCCAGTAGGCGCTCTTGGTTGTGGTGACCTTGATCCACTCGGACTTCAGCAGGTTCATCGGGTGGTCTCCTGACCGTGGTACTCGACGTCCTGATCGGTGAGCGCCATGAAGGCCTCCTCGAGCGACGCCCGCTTCTCGTGTAGTTCGTGGACGGTGATCCCCAGGCTGGCTGCGAGCTCACCGACCTGGGAGGCGGGCAGCCCCTCGACGAGGAACGCTCCGGCCTCGGGGTCGAAGGTGGCGGTGATCCCCTCCTCCCGGGCGGCGGCGGTGAACTCGTCGACGTGCGGAGTCCGGAGGAGGACGGAGGACGTGGCCGCGGAGAGGAACTCCTCGACGGATGTCTGGGCGCGGAGCACCCCCCGACCGATGACGACGAGGTCCTGGGCCGTCTGTGCCATCTCCGACAGCAGGTGGCTCGACACGAGTACCGTCCGGCCCTCGGCGGCGCGCGCGTGCATGAAGCGGCGGATCCAGAGGATGCCCTCGGGGTCGAGACCGTTGACCGGCTCGTCGAAGAGCAGCACCTCGGGGTCGCCGAGCATGGCGGTGGCCAGCCCGAGACGCTGGCGCATGCCCAGCGAGTAGCCGCCCACCTTGCGGCCGGCCACGTCGCTCAGCCCGACCAGCGACAGCACCTCGTCGACGCGGGTGGCGGGCAGACCACCAGCGGCAGCGATCATCTTCAGGTGCGCGCCCGCCGACCGGTTGGCGTGGGTCCAGGACGCGTCGAGCAGGCACCCGACGGTGTGGGTCGGGCGCTCGAGTTCCCGGTAGCGCCGGCCGTTGATCAGCGCCTCACCCGAGGTGGGGGTGTCCAGGCCGACGATCATCCGCATGGTGGTGGACTTCCCGGCCCCGTTCGGGCCGAGAAAGCCGGTGACGACACCCGGCCGGACCACGAAGCTGAGGTCCTCGACCGCCGTAGCGGCGCCGAAGCGTTTGGTGAGATTGCGTACCTCGATCATGGTCTCCAGTGTGCATGCCGGAGCGCGGGAAGCGGGCTCCTCCCACTCAGCTCCCGTACAGGTGTGTCAGGGCTTACGCTCGTCCCATGGATGACGACCGCCCTGATCCCGGCCCCGAGCTCCCGTCGATCCGCGCCTCGGACCACGAGCGTGAGGCGACGGCGAGGTTCCTCCAGCAGTCCTACTCGGAAGGGCGCCTGACCCTCGCCGAGTTCGACGAGCGGACCACCAAGGCCTACGGGGCCCTCTTCCAGTCCGACCTGGCCGAACTCACCCGCGACCTGTCCCCCGCCCGTCGCGACGGCGGGGCCGCGCCCGCAGCGCACCGCGATGCGGCACCCGCACGCAGGGTCACCGGGGGGAGCGGTCCGTCGACGTCCCTGGCGTTCATGGGCGGGTGCGAGCGCAGGGGCGCGTGGACGGTTCCGGCGG
>NZ_JAALEA010000218.1 GCF_014145145.1 Dietzia cercidiphylli | reverse complement strand
CCAGCGCGAGGGCCCGCCTGCCGGGGCCCGGGCCGCTGGGCGCCCCGCCGACCGGCTCGTCGACGGGCTCGTCGACCGGGTCGTCCAGAGGTTCGTCCGCGCGGTCGGCTGCACTGGGGGTGGGGGGCATGCCGTGGATGGTAGTGACGTGGCGCACTCGTTCCCGCAGGTCATTCGGCATGCCCCGGAATCCTGCCCGAATCCACCCCGGCGGACAGTGTTAGCCTGGCCCGGCGGGCTCGGTACCCACGGGTCTGTTCCGACGCCCATCTCGACCACCTCCGGAGCCAACGGCACGTGACCCTGACCCTCGCCCTCGCAGTGGCCTTCGGCATCGCGGCGATCTCACCGTTGCTGGCCCGCACCATGGGGCGGGACGCGGGATGGCCGCTCGCGGCGCTGCTCGGCGGCCTCGCCCTGTACATCTGGTTCGCCGTCCCCGTCGACACCGTCTCCACGGTCGCGTGGATGCCCGCGTTGGGCGTCGAACTCCGCCTGTCCCTCGACCCGCTGGCCCGCGTGTTCACCATGATCGTCCTCGGGATCGGGGCCGTGGTGATGGCCTACTCGTCCCGGTACCTCGGGCGCGGTGGCGGTCACGGCGGGTACTACGGCCTGATGACGCTGTTCGCCGCGTCGATGCTCGGGCTGGTCCTGGCGGACGACGTCGTCCTGCTGTTCGTCGCGTGGGAGTTCACGACCCTGTGCTCCTTCTTCCTCATCGCGCTCGCCGGCCCCAAGGGGACGCAGCCCGCGGTGCGGACGCTCCTCGTCACCGTCGCGGGCGGGCTCTGCCTGCTCACCGCCGCGGCGCTCATGGTGGTCCGCACCGGCACCACCGTGCTGTCGGAGATCCTGGTCGATCCGGTGTGGTCGACTGACCCCGGCTTCGCCACGGTGATCGCCGTGCTGATCGCCATGGCCGCGTTCACCAAGTCCGCGCAGTTCCCCTTCCAGGCGTGGTTGCCGGACGCCATGGTCGCGGCGACGCCGGTCAGCGCGTATCTGCACGCGGCCGCCATGGTCAAGGCCGGCATCTACCTGCTGCTGCGGTTCTCCGAGGCACTGCACGACGTCCCGGTGTGGAACCTCCTCCTCATCACCTGCGGCATGACCACCGCCGTGCTCGGGGCCGTGTTCGCCATGCAGCGGGACGACCTCAAGGAACTGCTGGCCTACTCCACGATCAGCCAGCTGGGCTTCCTGGTGGCGACGATCGGCGTCGGCACCCCGGCCGCCATGGTCGCCGCGATCGTGCACACCATCGCCCACGCGCTGTTCAAGTCGTCCCTGTTCATGTTTGTGGGAGTGGTCGACCAGCAGACCGGCACCCGGGCCATGAGTGGTCTCCCGCGGCTCTACCGCATCATGCCCGGCACGGCGATCGGCGTGGGCCTGGCCGCGGCGTCGATGGCGGGGTTGCCCCCGCTGCTGGGCTTCGTGTCCAAGGAGTGGATGTTCAAATCCATGCTCGACGCGCCGGGAGCCGCGTGGACCGGGCCCGCGCTCGGTGCCCTGGCCGTGTTCGCCGCCACCTTCACCTTCGCCTACTCGGCACGCTTCCTGCTCGGCGGGTTCGTCACCCACGGCCCCCCGGCGGGGCCGGGCCCCGAGCCGGTACACAGCACCCCGGAGACCATCGAGGCGCCCCACGCCACGTTCTTCCTCCCCGCCGCCCTGCCCGCGGTGCTGGGGCTGGTGCTCGGATTCACCGGGTTCCTCCTCGAACCCGCTGTCGCGGCAGCGGCCCGCGCCTCCCTCGGCGAGGGATACAAGGCGGATTTCGGTCTGTGGCACGGGTTCGCGCCCGAGTTGTTCATGTCGATGGCCGTGATCGCGTTCGGCATCGTGCTGGTCCTGGTGCGCAATCCCCTGGACCGCTTCCTCGACCGTGAGCTCGCCCCCATCACCGGGGTGGCGACGGTCGACGCGCTGCGCCGCTGGGCCATCGCGGGCGGGGCGCGCGTCGGCGACGTCACCCGGACGGATCGGATCTCCCGGCACGTCTGGGCCGTCCTCGTGGTGCTGGTCGCCCTGGCCGCCGTGGGTGTGGCGGTCGTCCGCCCCGAACCCGAGGTGGGCTCACCCGTCCGGGCGGAGGACTGGGTGGTGGTGCTACTGCTCGTGGTGGGGACCGCAGCCATGGTCATCTCCCGCTCCAGGGTCGGCGCCGTCGCGAACGTCGGGATCGTCGGGTTCGCCATGGCGCTGTGGTTCTTCACTCTCGGTGCGGTCGACGTGGCTTTGACCCAACTCCTCGTCGAGGTCCTCACCGTCGTCGTCATCGTCCTGGTCCTCCAGCGACTCCCCCCCACCTTCCACATGGTCTCCCGCTCACGCATGCTCGTCAGCGCGGCCGTCGCGATCGTGATCGGCCTGGCCTCGGGCGCG
Source organism: Dietzia cercidiphylli (assembly GCF_014145145.1). GTDB lineage: Bacteria > Actinomycetota > Actinomycetes > Mycobacteriales > Mycobacteriaceae > Dietzia > Dietzia natronolimnaea. The sequence goes on along the minus strand of NZ_JAALEA010000218.1, from coordinate 5,898 downwards.
GCGGTGTGGGCCATGACCGGTCGCCGGGAACTCTCCGATGTCGGGCGGTACTTCCTCGACAACGCGGAGGAGGACACCGGTGGCATCAACGTGGTCAACACCGTCCTGGTGGACTACCGAGCGCTGGACACCCTCGGCGAACTCACCGTGCTCGGGGTGGCCGGACTCGCGGTGGTCCTGGCTCTGCACGCCAGGCGCACCCTGCCCCGTCGCCAGGTGCGTCTCTCCGTCCCCTCGAATTCGCCGCTCCTGCCCGCCGAGGACAACGGGGTCTTCCTCCGCACGTTCGCCCGGGTACTGGGCCCCCTGATCGTGTTCCTCTCTCTCTACTTCCTCGTGCGCGGCCACAACGCCCCCGGCGGAGGTTTCAACTCCGCGCTCATCGGCGGCGCCGGGATCGCGATCTACTACCTGCGCGCGCCGAGCGACGAGGCGGCGCGGATCCGCGTGCCGTACGTCGCGGTCATCGCGGCCGGCGTGATCATCGGGGTCCTCACGGGCCTGGCGGGCTTCGCCGACGGCTCCTTCCTCCTGCCGCTGCACGCCTACCTCGGTGACGTGCACCTCACCACCGCGCTGGTCTTCGACGTGGGCGTCTACCTGGCCGTTCTCGGCGTGGTCATGGCCGCGATCGACAAGCTCGGCGGGGACGACCGGAGCGACGAACCCGCCGTGCCGCCCCCGCCCCCCGGCCCGGGCGCGGAGGCCACCGACCCCGCCACCACCGAGGACGCGGAACCGGTCCTCGACGCGGCCGACAACCGGGAGGTACAGGCATGACCCTCGCGATCTCCGTCGGCGTCCTCATGGCCGGCTTCGTCTTCCTCGTCCTGCAGCGCGGGATGGTCCGGCTGATCCTGGGGTTCATCCTGCTCAGCCACGCCGCGCACCTCACGCTCATGGCGGCCGGCGGGGCGTCCCGGCGCGAGGAACCACTGGTGTCCGACCCCGACCCGTCGCTCACGGCCGACGGTCTGCCGCAGGCGTTCGTGCTCACCGCCATCGTCATCGCGTTCGCCATCACGATCTACCTGCTCGTGCTGGCGGTGATCGGCGGGGACGACGACGACACCGACGTCGGCGATCTCGACCACCTGGACCTCCTCCCGGAGATCCCGGGGGGCGCCCACCCGGAGGACCCGGAACCCGACGAGCCGACGAACCACGACGCGGAAGGGGCCCACCGATGATGCTGGAGTCCGCCCTCACCCTGTTCGTCGCCGTCCCGTTGTTGGCGGCGGGCCTGCTCGTCGCCGTCGCCTCGCGGACGCGCCTGGTCCTGTCGGTCCTCTTCGTCGTACTCGTGGCGCAGCTGGCCGCGGCCGTCGCCACCGTGCCGTGGGTGTCGGACGGGTCGGTCGTGGTGCACCAGGTCGCGCTGTGGGCCCCCGGGGTGGCCATCCCGTTCGTGCTCGACATGTTCTCCGCTCTCATGCTCACGGTGACGAGCCTGTTGACGCTCACGTGCGCGGTCTTCGCCGTGGCGGCCGGGGAGGCGTTCAAGCGGTTCTACCCGCCGTTGGTCCTGCTCGTGACCGCCGGCGTCAACGGGGCCCTGCTCACGGGGGACCTGTTCAACTTCTTCGTCTTTGTCGAGGTCATGCTTTTGCCCTCGTACGGGCTCATGATGATCACGCGGTCCGGGCGGGCGAGCGTGGCCGGGGTCGCCGCGTCGCGGCTCTACATCTCGGTCAACCTGCTCGCCTCGACCATCCTGCTGATCGGCGTGGCCCTGATCTACGGGCTGACGGGGACCGTCAACATCGCCGAACTCCACGGGGCCGCGTCCGAGGACACCGCTGTGGCCGTGGCCACCGCCCTGGTGCTCTTCGCGCTCGCCATCAAGGCCGCCGTGGTCCCCGTGCACGGGTGGTTGGCGCGGGCGTACCCCAAGATGTCCCCCGCGGTGACCGCGATGTTCTCCGGACTGCACACCAAGATCGCGATCTACGCGATCTACCGCGTCTACGCGGTGATCTTCGACGGGGACTCCCGCTACCTCTGGGTGGGCGTGGTCGTGTTCTCGGCCACCATGCTGATCGGCGTCCTCGGCGCGGTGGGCGAGGCCGCCCCCCGCTCGATCCTCGCGTTCCACATGGTCAGCCAGATCGGCTACATCCTGCTCGGGGTCGCCCTGTTCGGCCCCCTCGGGCTCACCGCCGGCATCTTCTATCTGCTGCACCACATGATCGTCAAGGCCGGGCTGTTCCTGGCGATCGGCGCGATCGAGGTGCGCTACGGACCCAGGCGGCTCGGGCAGCTCTCGGGACTGGCCAAGACCGAGCCCCTCATCGCGATCGCGTTCTTCGCCTCCGCCATGTCGCTGGCCGGGATCCCGCCCTTCTCCGGCTTCGTGGCCAAGCTCAGCCTGATCATCGCCGCCCTCGACGCCGGGCAGATCGCCGCCGCGGCCGTCGCCGTGGCGGTGAGCATCCTCACCCTGCTGTCGATGCTCAAGATCTGGACGGGGATCTTCCTCGGCGAACCCACCGCCACCGACTCCCGCACGCTCCCGGAGGGTCTGGACCCCGCCTACTCCGATGCCCCGGGGATCCCCGACGGCCGGGACCGCGCCGGGCTCGACGCGACCGGTGACGCCGCGAGCGGTGGCGCCGCGACCTCCACGGTGGCCACCGCCACGGCGGCGGCCGGGCCCCCCGATACCGTCATGGTGCCCCCGGGTCGCCGGATCGGTCTGGCACTCGCGGCGCCCTCGCTGGTGCTCGCCGCGGTGACCCTGACGCTGGGACTGGGTGGTCAGCTGCTGCTGGAGTTGTCCGGGACCGCGGCGGCCAACCTGTACGACCCGACCGGATACGTTCAGGCGGTGCTGGGATGACAATCGCCACTCGGAGGAGTGCCACGTGGACCTGGCCGTTGCGGATCCTGTGGTTCCTGCTCTGGTTTCTCTGGCAGCAGACCACGACCAGCGCGAAGGTCGTCCGGGACGCCTTTCTGCCCCACGCCGCGATCACGCCCGGGTTCGTCCGGTACTCCACCCGGTGTCGCACCGAGCTCGAGGTGACCGCCTTGTCCGCGCTGATCACCCTGACGCCGGGGACGTTGACCCTGGGCGCAGATCACCCCGGGGAGGGTGGAGAGTGGGAGATCGTGGTCCACGGGATGTATTTCACAGATCCCGACGATCTGACGACCTCGATACAGAGTATGGAGAACCACATGCTGACCGCGGTCCGGAGAGAGGGGTTCATCCGATGATCGTCGTCGACATCGCGATCATCCTCGTCGGGATCGCCGCCGTCATGTCCTCCTACCGCATGATCCGTGGACCCCACGCCGGGGACCGGGCGATCGCAGCGGACCTGCTCTTCTTCGCGTTCATCGCTCTCCTCGCCCTCGTCGGCGTCAGGGTGGACAGCCCCTTCGTCTACGACCTCGTCCTGGTGGCGACCCTGGTGGGCCTGGTCTCCGCTCTCTCCCTGGCCCGGCTGATGTCGGGAGGTCGGCGATGAGCTGGGAACTGGTCGCGACCGTCCTGGGATCGGTCTCCATCGTGACGGGTTCCGTGGTGTTCCTCGGTGGCGCCGTCGGTCTCCTGCGGTTCCCGGACCTCTACGTCCGGACATCGGCGATCGGTGCGGCCGCCGGACTCGGGCTGGTCTTCGTGATCGTCGGCGCCTTCCTGCTGCACCCCACCTGGGACGCGGCACCCAAGCTGGCGGTGGCCGCGCTCCTCCAGTTCGCCTCCTCCGCCATCGGCGCGATGTACATCGCCCGCGCCGGGTTCCTCTCCGGTGCCGCACCCACCACGGCGACCCTGTATTCGCAGATCAGGTTCACGGCCGACGCCCCGCCCCATGACCCGGAGGAAGCTCGTGATGAGTGAGCCGCGCGATCTCCCGGACGATCCCGGGGGGCCACCGACCGACGCCACGGGTTTCGCCCTGGTCGACGAGCATGCCGACGAGGACAACACCTACGGCGAGATGAGTCTGGACGAGGCGACCCGGCGGTTGGCCCGGCTCCGCTCCCGCGGCGATCTGCGGGCGGCCTCGCGCCTCATGGCATCACTGCCCGACCAGGTCGTGGTGGACATGTTCGAGCGCAGTGCCGACCGGGACAGGGCCGTCGCGTTCCGGCTGCTGCCCAAGGGGCGCGCACTGGTGCTGTTCGAGGCCCTCGACGCGCCGGTTCAGTCCGAGCTGCTCCGCGGGCTGCGCGAGGAGCAGGTCGCCCACCTCTTCGAGGAACTCGACCCCGACGACCGCGTGGCGCTCATGGACGAGCTCCCGGCGTTCGTCGCCACCCGCCTCCTGCGCGGTCTGCCGCCGGAGGAGCGCGCACTCACCAACGAGATCCTCGGATACCCGGCCGGTTCCATCGGCCGCAGGATGACGCCGGAGTTCGTCTCCGCCCGACCGGAGATGACTGCGGATCAGGCGCTCGACAGGGTCCGCGCCCGGCTCGTCGACGTCGAGACGATCTACACCATCCCCGTCGTGGACCAGGGACGCCGCCTCATCGGCGTCGTCGGACTCCGGTCCCTCATGGGCGCGGATCCCGACACCCTCGTCGGGGACCTGATGAACGACGCCATCTCGATCCACGCCCGCGCCTCCGAGGAGGAGGCCGCCCGCCTGAGCGCGGACGAGCGCGTGATAGTCCTGCCGATCACCGACGAGGAGGACCGCCTCGTGGGCATCCTCACCGTCGACGACGCGCTGCGGATCCTCGAGGACGCCGAGACCGAGGACGCGGCCCGCCAGGGTGGTGCCGAGCCGCTCCGTCGGCCGTACCTGTCCACGCCCGTCCGGTCCATCGTCCGCTCCCGCGTGGTGTGGCTGCTCGTGCTGGGGTTGGGCGCCGCGCTCACCGTGCAGGTGCTCGCGGTGTTCGAGACGACGCTCGAGCAGGTGGTGGCGCTCTCGCTGTTCGTGCCGCTCATCATCGGCACCGGCGGCAACACCGGCAACCAGGCGGCCACGACGGTCACCCGCGCGCTGGCCCTCGGCGACGTGCGCCCCCGCGACGCCCTGCGGGTCCTGGTGCAGGAGGTGCGGACCGGGTTCATCCTGGGTCTGGCGCTCGGCGGGGTGGGGTTCGTCGCCGCGGGGTTGATCTTCGGATTCGACTTCGGGATGGTCATAGGGTTCACACTGCTGGCGCTGTGCACCATCGCCGCCACGGTGGGCGGGCTCATGCCGCTGCTCGCGCAGGCCGTCAGGGCGGACCCGGCGGTGTTCTCCAACCCGTTCATCACGACGTTCGTCGACGCGATCGGGTTGATCGTGTACTTCCTCATCGCCCGCTCGGTGTTGGGGTTGTAGTGGTGCAGGGGTCGTAGCCGTGGACGTGGTGACCGTGGTCCTGCAGGCGCTGGTGGTCGTGCTGGTCCTCAACATCCTGGCCTGCCTGGTCCGGGTGGTCCGCGGTCCCGGCCCACGCGACCGCGTCACCGGGGTCGTGCTGGCCGGCACCACCGGCGCCGCCCTGCTGTGCACGCTGTCCGTCCTGGCCGGCGCCCCGGCGGTCCGTTCGGCGGCGCTCGCACTCGTGGCGCTGGCGCTGGTCGTCACCGTCACCGTCGTGACCGCGGAGCCGGGGCGTCGATGAGCAACGCGCTGGAGATGGCGCGCGACGTCGCGATCGTCCTGTCCGCCGCGGCGGGACTGCTGTTCTTCACCGCCGGGACCGTCGGCCTGCTCCGGTTCCCCGACCTGCGTAGCCGACTGCACGCGGTGACCAAGGCCGACACCCTGGGCCTCGGGTTCGTCATGCTGGCGTTGTCGCTGGCCTCCGACTCCCTGTGGGCGGCCGCCACGTTCATGCTGGTGTGGGTGCTGGGCATGGGCGCGGCCGCGGTCTCCGCGACCCTGCTCGGCTCGGGCCCCGAGGCGGCCCCTGAGGCGGACGGCGCCCCGGGGTCCGGGACGAGCC
>NZ_JAALEA010000217.1 GCF_014145145.1 Dietzia cercidiphylli | reverse complement strand
GTGCCGGCGAGGAACCGCCGGGTCGGAACTCCTAGTCGACGACGACGAGGGCCAGCCCGAAATCGCCCGCCGCATCGGTCCACACCGCCTGACCGCCGAAGCCGTGTCCCGCGAGTTCGTCGACGAGTGCGTGGGGCTCGAACTTCCGGGCGATCTCGGTGCGGATCCCCTCACCGGCGGCCAGCGTGCGCTCCCGCCCGAGGGTCGGGAAGTCGATCCGCACGTCGCGCACCGCGCGCAGCCACATCTCGATCCGGCTCTCCCGGGCGTTCCACACGGCCTCGTGCCGGAAGTCGCGGCAGTCGAGGCCCGTGCACTCGACGGTCCGCGCGATCACGTCGAGCATGTTGAGGTTGAACTCGGCGGTGACCCCGGCGGCGTCGTCGTAGGCCGCGACCAGCCGGTCCGGACTCTTGACCAGGTCGAATCCCACGGCCAGCCGGTCACCCGGGGCCATGATCCCGCGCATCATGCGGAAGAACCCGGCGCGCTGCGACTCGCTGAAGTTGCCGACGGTGCCGCCGAGGAACAGCACCAGCCGTCCGCCCGGCTCACCCGGCAGCGGGCCGTCGAGAGCGGTGATGTCGCCGATGACCGGGTCGATCCGCAGACCCGGATACTCCTGCTCGAGCGCGCGGGCGGTCTCGAAGAGCATCTCGGTGCTGATGTCCAGGGGCACGAATCCCGCATCCGCGCTCCCGGCCGCCAAGACGTCGAGCAGCACCCGGGTCTTCTCGCAGGTCCCGGCCCCGAGCTCGACCACCGTCGAGGCCTCGCCCACGATGTCGCCGGCCCGGGCCCGCAGGATCTCGGCCTCGGCCCGGGTGGGGTAGTACTCCGCCACGCGGGTGATCTGGTCGAACAGCAGGCTGCCCTTCTCGTCGTAGAACCAGCGCGGGGGCAGGGTGGGCGGGTCGGAGAAGAAGCCTTCGAGCAGGTCCGACTCCAGCGCGGCGGTGTCGGGGTCGGTGGACTCCGTCGTCGTCGTCGTCGTGGTGGTCGTCGTCGTGGTCGTCGTCGTGGTCGGGTTCTCGGTGTCGGTCATCGGGCGAGCCTCAGTCCCGTCGCCGCCCACCGGGATGAGGCGGGGAAGAAGTTCCGGTAGGTGGGTCGCGTGTGGCCCGCCGGGGTGAGGGCGCTGCCACCACGTAGGACGTGCTGGTCGGACATGAACTTGCCGTTGTACTCGCCGGCGGCGCCCTCCTCGGTGACGAACCCCGGGTAGGGCAGGTAGGCGCTGGCGGTCCATTCCCAGACGCCGCCGATCGTCCGATCCGTGGCGGGTTGCGGGTGGCAGCGGTCGGGGTCGAGCTCGTCGCGGATCTCCCAGCCGGCGGTGGCGACCTCCCACTCGAACTCGGTGGGCAGGCGGGCCCCGGCCCACCGGGCGTACGCGTCGGCCTCGTAGAAGGACACGTGGCACACGGGTTCGGCGTCCACGACCGGACGGCGACCCGAGAGGGTGAAGGTGGTCCACTCGCCGTCGGCGGCGGGAGCCCCTGCGGTGCCCGCGGACGCGCTCACGCCGACACCGTCCTCGCGCCTCCAGTACCCGGGTGCGTCCCAGCCCTCGTCCTGCACGGCGGCCCACCCGTCGGAGAGCCACAGCTCGGGGCGGGCGTACCCTCCGTCGGCCATGAACTCCTTCCAGTCGGCCACCGTGACCTGGCGGGTCGCCACCTGTCCGTCGGGGATCCACACCCGGTGACGCGGGCGCTCGTTGTCGTAGGAGAAGCCGTCGGCGGGATCCAGCGCGCCGACCTGCGCGACCCCCTCGACGACGACGAGCCAGTCCGTCTCCCCCGGCGCCGCGGCGACCGGGTCCGCGGACCTGTGCACGTAGACGGGGTCGGTCGGATTGTGCGAGAACAGGTGTTTGGCATCCATGAGCATCAGTTCCTGATGCTGCTGCTCGTGGTGGCGGCCCAACTCGAGCAGCTCCAGCCCACGGTCGTCGACCCGGCCCGCCTCGAGCGCGGCCACCACCGCGTCGTCGACGCGTGCCCGGAAGTCGCCGATCTCCGCCACCGACGGGCGGGTGATGAGCCCGCGCTGGGGTCGGGGCTGCCGCGGGCCGACGGCCTCGTAGTAGGAGTTGAACAGGAACCGGAAGACCGGCTCGGGTGAGGAATAGCCCGGCAGCCGACCCAGCACGAACTCCTCGAAGAACCACGTGGTGTGCGCCCGGTGCCAGGCCGCGGGGCTGGCGGCGGTCATCGACTGCGGGACCTGGTCCTCGGCGCTGAGACGGGAGGCCAGCAGGTCGGTGAGCCGGCGGACGTGCAGGTACTTCTCGACCGCGGCCCCGGCGCTGCGCCCCGGAACCGTCTGTGGCCCTTCGGTGGTGACATCTCCGACAGTCATGGGATCTCCCCCGGGTTCGTGGTCGGCGGTCGGACTGCCGCCAGACTAACCACGGGGTGGTTCGGTGCCCACCGCTGTTCGGATGACCCGGCCTGCTAGATCGCACCGCCGGGGAACGGCACCGGGGCCGCGGCCGTGAGGTTGCGCCGCTCGTGCTCGAGGAGCCGGAGGCGGCACTCGGGGCAGTTGCCCATCCCGCCGTCGGCGCGGATCACCCGGTGCACCGGGATGACGAACGGCACCGGCACGAGGGTGCACAACCGCCCCACCCGGCGGGCG
>NZ_JAALEA010000216.1 GCF_014145145.1 Dietzia cercidiphylli | reverse complement strand
GCCCCGCCGGGTCGCCCGCCCGCTGGCGCAGGCGGACGCCGGACACACCGTCGTCCTCCCGGGCGGGGAACGCGTCGCGGTGCCCGTCCCGGTGGAGACCGCGGACATCGGGCCCGGCGAGCTGCCCACCCCGTGGTCGCGGGGGTCCGTGCCCGGTGGTGAGCCGGTGACGTCCGTGCTGGGTTCCGTCGCGAGCGTGCGTCGAGGCGTGGTCGGCCGAGGGGTGAACATCGCGGTCTGGACCTGGGACGACTCCGCGTTCGCGTGGCTGGCCGGAGAGCTCACGATCGACCGCTTCCGCGAACTCCTGCCCGCGCTGGAGGGCATGGAGACCCGCCGTTACCTGCTGCCCAACCTCCGCGCCGTCAACCTCGTGGCGCGCCCCCCGCGTGGTGTGCCGCTCGACAGCGGGCTCGGGGCCGACCTGGCCTCCGTCCGTCTGTCGATCCCCGGCGAACTCCTCGAGTTCGGACCGTGAGCCTCGTCGCGAGGCCCGGACCGGCGGAAATGGAGCGAACGTAGGACAGACCCCTGCGCCTCGGCTGCCTAGCGTCGGTGGAGACCGTCCATCGTCCGGGCCCGCCGGGCGCACGTCCCGTGCGGTCGTCTTACGAGGAGTCCGCATGACACGTTCGATCATCGCCAGAGTCCCGGTCGTCGCCGCCACCTCGCTGATGGCCGCGGCTGTGGTCGCGGTCGGGGCGCCGGTCGCCACCGCCCAGACAGGGTCCCCCTCCAGTGCCGAACTCAGCAGCGAGCTCGGGGACGCCGCCGGGAGTGTGCAGGAGTTGGAGGCCATCATCGAGGGGATGAACCCGGGTGCCCGGGGAGCGCTGGACAACGGGTCCCTGGCCAATCTCAACGAACTGATCGCGAACATCCGCAGTGGAGAGATCCTCGATGTGTTCCGGGTGGTGCAGGGGATCCCCGGGGGTTCGCAGGACATCATGACCCTCGCGGAGAGGGCGTCGCGCGGTGAAGTGGGGTGGGATCGGGTCCTCGCGGCGACCCAGGTGGTCCTGGCTCCGGTCACGCCGTGCAACACCTTCACCAATTCCGGGCGGCAGGGCATCTTCACCAACAGGCATGAGATCGGCCGCAGCGGCGGCGGCCGGGTACTGCTGCGGTTGGAGACCTATTACGTGCCCGACTTCGTCGAGGTGGCCTATGACGGAACCGTGCTGTGGACCACCCCGGGCTACGTGGGAACCAACGGAGACTGGCACGTATGGATCGACGTGCCCCCCGGTGTGTCGACATCGATGACGGTGAAGGTAGACGCCCCCGGAACGGCACCGAGTGGAATTACACGCTGGGGTGCCCGCTGTGACCCCCCGCGACGGCGGGTGAGGTGATCCTCCCGGACCGCACCGCGAGAACGCCGTGCCGAAAAGCAAGCAAGCATGCTTGCTTTATTCGAGGCTCGGTGGGAGTCTGATGCCATGCAGACGAACATCCGGCCCTCGGCGACGGAGGACCTGCACGCGGTCCTGGCCGCGCTCAGCGCCCGACTAGACGACCTCGTCGAGACCGCCGGTCCCGACGTCTGGCACCTGGACACCCCGGCCGTGGGCTGGGACGTGGGCATGCAGATCGCGCATCTGGCCTGGACCGACGAGGTCTCGGTCACCGCCATCACCGATCCGGACGACTTCCAGGGTGTGGTGGAGACGGCCATGGCCGATCCGACCGGTTTCGTGGACGCCGGTGCCGCCGAGATCGCCGCCACCGGCCGCGACGAGGTGCTCGCCCGGTGGCGCCTGGCCCGGGGAGAACTCGCGGACGCGCTCAAGGCCGCCGATCCGGGCGACCAGGTCCCGTGGTTCGGACCGCCGATGCGGCCGAAGTCCATGACGACCGCCCGGATCATGGAGACCTGGGCACACGGCATCGACGTCGCCGACGCCGTCGGGATCCCGCTCGACTCCGACCCGGCCTTCATCGCGGCGCTGCCCCACGTGGCCCGTCTGGGGTTCAAGACCCGCGGCTTCGCGTATCTGATGAACGGACTCGAGGCCCCGTCCTCGGAGGTCCACCTCGCGCTCACCCTGCCCGACGGCACCGTCCTCGAGTTCGGCCCGGCCGACGCCGAGCAGCGAGTCACCGGACCGGTGCTCGACTTCTGCCTGCTGGTCACCCAGCGCGTCCACCGCGCCGACACCGCCCTCGAGGCGGTCGGCGAGGACGCGGAGGAGTGGCTGCGGATCGCCCAGGCCTTCGCGGGCCTGCCCGGCGGCGGCCGCGAGGAGGGGGCGCGGGCATGACCGGGAGGAACCTCGCCGCGCCGCTGCGCGTGGGAAACATGTCCGGCTTCTACGGTGACCGCATCTCCGCGATGCGCGAGATGCTCGAGGGGGGCGAACTCGACGTCCTCACCGGCGACTACCTCGCCGAACTCACCATGCTCATCCTGGGCCGCGACCGGATGAAGAACGCGGACTTCGGGTACGCCAAGACCTTCCTGCGGCAGCTCGAGGACTGTCTCGGGCTGGCGCTGGAGAAGAACGTCAGGATCGTCGCGAACGCGGGCGGTCTCAACCCCGCCGGCCTGGCCGGCGCGGTCGTCGAGCTCGGATCGCGGCTGGGGCTGTCCCCGCGGGTCGCGCACGTCGAGGGCGACGACCTGATCGACCGGGTCTCGGAACTCGACATCCCGGCCGACGCCGGCTTCCCGGTCACCGCCAACGCCTACCTCGGGGGCTTCGGGATCGCCCGCTGTCTGGACGCCGGTGCCGACATCGTCGTCACCGGTCGCGTCACCGACGCCTCGGTCATCGTCGGTCCGGCGATCAGCCACTTCGGGTGGACCCGGACGGACCTCGACGCCCTCGCCGGCGCCACCGTCGCGGGGCACGTCATCGAGTGCGGGACCCAGGCCACGGGCGGCAACTACGCCTTCTTCAACCGCGGTGAGATCGCCGACCCCGTCACCCCCGGTTTCCCCATCGCCGAGATCGCCTCCGACGGCACCTCCGTCATCACCAAGCACGCCGGGACCGGGGGAGCGGTGACGGTCGGCACCGTCACCTCCCAACTCCTCTACGAGGTCACCGGGGCGCGCTACGGCGGGCCCGACGTCGTCACCCGCCTGGACACCGCTCGCCTCGAGCAGGAGGGCCCCGACCGCGTCCGCATCTCCGGTGTGCGCGGCGAGACCGCCCCCACCACCACCAAGGTGTCGGTGACGTGCCTCGGTGGCTTCCGCAACGAGGTCACGTTCCTGCTCACCGGGCTGGACATCGAGGACAAGGCCGCACTGGTCGAGCGCCAGATCCTGGCCGGCCTCGCCACCCGTCCCGCGGAGATCGACTTCCGCCTCAGCCGCACGGACCACGCGGACGCCGACACCCAGGCCGCGGCGACCGCACTGCTGACCGTCGTCGCCTGGGACCCGGACTCCGACGTGGTGGGCCGGGCGTTCTCCGACGCCGCGGTGGCCATGATCCTGGCGAGCTACCCGGGTGCCACGCCGAGCGCGCCCCCCGGTCGCGGCGGCCCGTACGGCGTGTACGTCCCCGCCTACCTCGACCAGGAGAAGGTGCCGCACGTCGCGGTGCTCCCCGACGGAACCCGGGTGGACATCGCGCCTCCGGAACACACGGAGGAGATGGGCGACGGTCACGCCTCCGACGGCCTCGACGCCGAGGGTGCATCGCTATCCCCGTCCTCCCGGTCGACGGCGTCCACCACGCGCAGGCCCCTGGGGGACGTGCTCGGCGCCCGCTCGGGAGACAAGGGCGGGACCGCCAACATCGGTCTGTGGGCCGGAGACGCGGCGGCCTACTGCTGGATGCGCGAGACCCTCACCGTCGACGAGCTGCGTCGCCTGCTCCCGGAGACCGCCGACCTCCCGGTCGAGAGATACGAACTGCCCCGCATCAATGCCGTGAACTTCGTCATCGACGGACTGCTCGGCAAGGGCGTCGCCCACGGCTACCGCTGGGACCCCCAGGCCAAGGGACTCGCCGAGTGGCTCCGCTCCCGCCTCATCGACGTGCCCGACGACATCACCGCCCCCGTACCCGCCGCTCCCGTACCCGCCGCCACGGCACCCGCCGAGCCGGCCCCCGCAGAGGAGAACGCGTGACCATCCCGCCGTACGTACCGGGGGATCCCTGGTATTCCGAGGAGAGTCTCGCCCTGCGCGAGACCACGACCCGTTTCGCCGAGCGCGAGATCCTGCCCCACCAGGACGAGTGGGAGGCCGCGGGCGCGTTGCCCCGCGAGCTGCACGCGAAGGCCGGCCGGCTGGGCCTGCTCGGTGTCTCGTTCCCCGAGGAGGTCGGGGGCGGGGGTGGCGACATGCGTGACTCCCTGATCGTCTGCGAGGCACTCCACGAGGCCGGCGTCGCCGGCGGCGTGTTCGCCTCGCTGTTCACCTGCGGGATCGCCACCCCCCACCTGGCCCAGTCCGGCCGACCCGACCAGATCGAGCGCTGGGTCAGGCCCACGCTCGCCGGCGAGTTGATCGGCTCCCTGGCCATCACCGAGCCCGGCGGCGGTTCCGACGTCGGACGCCTCACCACCACCGCCCGCCGGGACGGCGACCACTACGTCGTCAACGGCGCCAAGACGTACATCACCTCCGGTACCCGCGCCGACTTCGTGGTGACCGCCGTGCGCACCGGCGGTGACGACCTGAAGGGAGCGGCGGGCGTCAGCCTGCTCGTCATCCCCACCGACACCCCCGGTTTCCACCGCTCCGCCCCGCTGGAGAAGCTGGGCTGGCGTGCCTCGGACACCGCCGAGTTGACGTTCACCGACTGCCGGGTGCCGGTGGAGAACCTCGTCGGCGCCGAGCACGACGGGTTCGCCCAGATCGCCATCGGATTCGTGGGCGAACGCGCGGCGCTGGCCGCCCAGGGGTACTCCCACGCCCAGCGATGCCTCGACCTCACCCTGGACTGGGTGCGGGAGCGTGAGACCTTCGGCCGCCCCCTGCTCTCCCGGCAGGCCGTGCAGAACACCGTCACCGAGATGGCCCGCCGTATCGACGTCGCCCGCACCTACACCCACCGGTGCGTGGACCTGGCCGCGGCGGGGCACGACGCGATCGCCGAGGTCTGCTTTGCCAAGAACACCGCCGTGGAGTGCGCGGAGTGGGTCGCCAACGAAGCACTCCAGCTCTTCGGAGGTCTCGGCTACATGGCCGAGTCCGAGGTGAGCCGCCAGTACCGCGATGTCCGCCTCCTGGGCATCGGCGGAGGCACCACCGAGATCCTCACCACCCTCGCCGGACGACGTTTGGGGTACACCGCATGACCATCCTGCGTTCCACGCTCGACACCACCAGCGCCGAGTTCGGTGCCGCCAAGGCTGCGATGAAGGACAAACTCACCCAGCTCACCGCCGATCTCGAACCCGCGCTCGCCGGCGGCGGCGAGCGCAAGGTCGCCCGCCACCGCGAGCGCGGCAAGTTCACCGCCCGGGAACGGATCGACATGGTCCTCGACCGCGAGTCGCCCTTCCTCGAGCTGTGCGCTCTCGCCGCGTGGGGCTCGGACTTCCAGACCGGCGCCTCCGTGGTGGCCGGGATCGGCGTGGTCGAGGGCGTGGAGTGCCTGGTCATCGCGAACGACCCCACGGTCAAGGGCGGCACGTCCAACCCGTGGACGCTGCGCAAGATCCTCCGCCTCAACGACGTGGCCATGAAGAACCGGCTCCCGGTGATCAGCCTCGTCGAGTCCGGTGGCGCCGACCTGCCCACGCAGAAGGAGGTGTTCATCCCCGGAGGCGCGCTGTTCCGCGACCTCACGCGCCTGTCCAAGGCCGGCATCCCCACCATCGCCGTGGTCTACGGCAACTCCACCGCCGGCGGAGCGTACGTCCCGGGGATGAGTGACCACGTGGTCATGATCGAGGAGCGCTCGAAGGTGTTCCTCGCCGGACCCCCGCTGGTCAAGGCCGCCACCGGCGAGATCGCCGACGAGGAGACCCTCGGCGGTGCGGACATGCACGCCCGCGTCTCCGGCCTCGCCGACCACTACGCCCTCGACGAGGCCGATGCCGCACGCCTCACGCGCGGCATCATCCGCCGGCTCAACTGGTCGAAGTCCGGTCGGGCCCCGCGCGCCGAGGTCATCGAGCCGCTCTACGGCGCCGAGGATCTCCTCGGCATCGTCCCGGAGGACCTCAAGATCCCCTTCGACCCGCGCGAGATCATCGCACGCATCGTGGACGGGTCCGACTTCGACGAGTTCAAACCGCTCTACGGGGCGAGCCTGGTCACCGGGTGGGCCGAGATCCACGGCTACCCGGTGGGCATCATCGCCAACGCGCGCGGCGTGCTGTTCAGCGCGGAGGCGCAGAAGGCCACCCAGTTCATCGAGCTGGCCAACCGCTACGACACCCCGTTGGTGTTCATGCACAACACCACCGGATACATGGTGGGCTCGGAGTACGAGCGCGGCGGCATCATCAAGCACGGCTCGATGATGATCAACGCGGTCTCCAACTCCGAGGTCCCGCACCTGTCGCTCATCACCGCCGCGTCGTACGGCGCGGGCCACTACGGCATGTGCGGCCGCGCCTTCGACCCCCGGTTCCTCTACACGTGGCCGAGCGCCAAGTCCGCCGTCATGGGCGGTCAGCAGCTCGCCGACGTGGTCACGTCCGTGGCCGCCGCCGCCTCGTCCGCCCGGGGCGAGGAGATGACCCAGGAGACGATCGACGGTCTCAAGACCATGATCGCCGACCAGATCGAGAAGGAGTCGTTGCCGGCCTTCCTGTCCGGGATGCTCTACGACGACGGCATCATCGACCCCCGCGACACCCGGACCGTGCTGGGTCTCAGCCTGTCCGCGATCCACTCCGGAGAAGTCGCCGGAACCGACCGCTTCGGCGTCTTCCGGATGTGAGGAACACACCCATGCAGAATTCACCCACCCCAGCCCCGATCACCTCGGTCCTGGTCGCCAATCGCGGGGAGATCGCCCGCCGTGTCCACCGCACCGCCCGCGCCCTGGGCATGACCACGGTGGCGGTCTACTCGGACGCCGACTCGGGCGCCCCGCACACCCGCGAGGCCGACGCCGCGGTCCGTCTCCCCGGCAACACCCCCGGGGAGACCTACCTGCGAGGTGACCTGGTCATCGCCGCGGCCAGGGCCGCCGGAGCCGACGCGATCCACCCCGGGTACGGGTTCCTGTCCGAGAACGCCGGGTTCGCCCGCGAGGTGATCGACGCGGGGCTCACCTGGGTCGGCCCGCCGGTGGCCGCCATCGAGGCCATGGGCTCCAAGATCGAGGCCAAGAAGATGATGGGCGAGGCCGGAGTGCCCATGCTCGCCGACCTCGAGCCCGCCGACGTCACCGAGGACATGCTCCCGGTGCTGGTCAAGGCCTCCGCCGGTGGTGGCGGACGCGGTATGCGCGTGGTCCGCACCCTCGACTCGTTGCACGACGAGATCGCGGGCGCCCGGCGTGAGGCCAGGTCCGCCTTCGGCGACGACGCCGTGTTCTGTGAGCGGTACCTCGAGCGCGGCCGTCACATCGAGGTCCAGATCATGGCGGATTCGCACGGCACCGTCTGGGCGGTGGGCGAGCGCGAGTGCTCCATCCAACGCCGCCACCAGAAGGTGATCGAGGAGGCCCCGAGCCCGCTGGTCGAGCGGACCCCGGGGATGCGGGAGAAGTTGTACTCGGCGGCCCGCGACGCCGCGTCCGCGATCGGGTACACCGGCGCCGGCACGGTCGAGTTCCTGGCCACCGACGACGGCGAGTTCTTCTTCCTCGAGATGAACACCCGTCTCCAGGTCGAGCACCCGGTCACCGAGGCCACGACCGGACTGGACCTGGTGGCGCTCCAGCTGGACGTGGCGGCGGGCCTCCCCCTGCCGTCCACCACACCCCCGGCCGCCCACGGCTGGTCGTTCGAGGCCCGCCTCTACGCCGAGGACCCGGCGAGCGACTACACGCCGGGTTCCGGAACCCTGTGGGCGCTCGACGTCCCCGGCGTCTCCTCCCGATTCGAGGGCCCGCACCGCCCGGGCATCCGGGTGGACAGCGGTGTCGAACCCGGGGCGGACGGCGCGGTGATCGGCGTGCACTACGACCCGATGCTGGCCAAGGTCATCTCCTACGGCCGTACCCGTTCCGAGGCCTGCGCCTCGCTCGCCGGCGCGCTGACGCGGGCGAAGATCCACGGCCTGACGACCAACCGCGCCCAGCTGGTCCGGGTCCTGCGCCACCCGGAGTTCATCGCCGGCAACCTGTCGACCGCGTTCCTCGACGATCACGGTGCGCAGGCGCTCGCCGCCCCGCTCGCCGACGACGAGGCCGTGGCGATCTCCGCGCTGGCCGCCGCGATCGTGTCCGGGACCGCCGACCACGCCGCCGGGCCGGTGGCGCTGGCGCAGGCGGGCTTCCGCAACGTCGGCCGCACGCTCCAGAGGCGGACCTACCGGTTCGGGGAGGACGAGCTGGAGGTGGCGTACATCCGCGACCGCTCCGGCGCCCACGCGGACGGCGATCTCGCCGAGGTCGTCCGCGTCGGACAGGTCCGCCCCGACTCGGTGGACCTCGAGGTCAGGGGAGTGCGCCACACCTTCTCCGTGGCCCGGTACGAGGTGGTGGGCTCCGACACCGTCGTGGAGGTGGACTCGCCACTCGGACCGGTCCCGCTCATCGAACCGCCCCGGTACTCCGATCCCGGCGCGGAGGTCGCCGCGGGTTCGCTGCTCGCCCCCATGCCGGGTGCGGTCATCCGGGTGGCCGTCTCCGTCGGGGACACCGTCACCGCCGGCCAGCCGCTGCTGTGGATGGAGGCCATGAAGATGGAACACACCATCTCCGCCGCCGTGGACGGCATCGTCACCGAGCTGCCCGTCGAGGTCGGCACCCAGGTCGAGACCGGCACCATCCTCGCCGTCGTCGCGGAACCCGACAGCACCGACGCCGACAGCACCGATCCCGCCAGCACCGACACCACCACCCCCCAGGAGTGACCACGATGACCGACATCTCTCAGATCCCCAACCCCGTCGTCGACACCGAGGAGCAGAAGCAACTCCGCAAGGTCGCCTTCGACCTGGGCTCGCGATACGGCATGGAGTACATGCGCGAGAAGTCCGACGCCGGCGAGACCACCGACGAGCTGTGGACCGAGGCGGGCAGGCTCGGACTGCTGGGGGTGAACCTGCCCGAGGAGTACGGCGGCGGCGGGGCCGGCATGACCGAGCTCGCGATGGTCGAGGAGGAGCTCTCCGCCGCGGGCGCCGGGCTGCTCATGATGGTGGTCTCGCCCGCCATCAACGGCACGATCATCTCCCGCTTCGGGACCGAGGAGCAGAAGAAGCGCTGGCTGCCCGGCCTGGCCTCGGGCGAGATCATCACCTCGTTCGCCATCACCGAGCCGGACGCCGGGTCCAACTCCCACGCCATCACCACCACCGCACGCCGGGACGGCTCGGACTTCCTGCTCAGCGGGCAGAAGACCTACATCTCGGGAGTCGACCAGGCCGACGCGATCCTCGTGGTGGCCCGACTCGAGGGCGCCGCGAGCGGCAAGCTCCAGCCGGCCCTGTTCATGGTGCCGACCGACGCCCCGGGACTCGAGCGCACCCACATCCCCACCGAGGTGCGCACGCCCGAGCGGCAGTTCCAGCTGTACTTCGACGACGTGCGACTGCCCGCGGACGCGCTCATCGGCGACGGCGACACCGCGCTGCTCATGCTCTTCGCGGGCCTCAACCCCGAGCGCATCATGGCCTCCGGGATGGCGATCGGTTCCGCCCGCTACGCGATGGACAAGGCCACGAAGTACGCGAACGAGCGCACCGTGTGGAAGACCCCGATCGGCGCCCACCAGGGGATCGCCCACCCCCTCGCCCAGTGCAAGATCGAGCTGGAGCTGGCCCGGCTGATGATGCGCAAGGCCGCCGCGCTCGTCGACGCCGGCCTGGACGACCTCGCCGGCGAGGCCGCCAACATGGCCAAGTACGCCTCCGGAGAGGTCTCCGCCCGCACCGTCGACCAGGCCATCCAGACCCTCGGCGGCAACGGGCTGTCGGTGGAGTACGGACTCGCCGGCATGCTCGCCGCGTCGCGCCTGCCCCGCATCGCCCCGGTCAGCCGGGAGATGATCCTCAACTACGTGGCCCAGCACTCGCTCGGGCTGCCGAGGAGCTACTGAGGTGGCCGCGGCGGACGATCAGACCGTGGGTGTTCCGGTGCTGGTGCGCTACGAGGTCTCCGGGGGCGCCGCCCGCGTGACCCTCGACTCGCAGCACAACCGCAACGCCATCTCGACCGCCCTGGTCGAGCAGCTGCACACGGCGCTCGACCGGGCGGCCGCGGACGACGGTGCCCGCGTGGTGGTCCTCGGTCACGCCGGCGGGACCTTCTGCGCCGGTGCCGACCTCAGCGAGGCCTCCGCGGCCGGGGCCGACCAGA
>NZ_JAALEA010000215.1 GCF_014145145.1 Dietzia cercidiphylli | reverse complement strand
GGCCGCGGCCATGCCACGCGCTCGCCCACCACCTCGTCCGGCATCATCGCCAGGTGCCGCTCCCCGCCCAGCAGGACGTCGGCGCCCAGGACGGCGCGGCGACGGGCCTCGTCGAGGCCGGCCCAGCCGTCACCGCCGATCCCCACCACGACCACCTGTCCGTTCATGACGCGGAACCCTACCGTCGAACCCGCCCGCCGAGCCCGACCGCCCGGAACGCGAGGACGCTGGGTAGCCTCGGCCAGGAGAGACAACTACACCCCAACAGCACGAGGTGCCCCACGACCCGCCCCAGGCGGTGCGGAGGGGAGAATCAGGGAAGCCGGTGAGAATCCGGCACAGGGCCCGCTACGGTGACCCGGCCTCTGAGGCGAACGCGTCCAGCGCGAACGCCCGAGATGAGCCGGGAAGTCCGGAGACCGGCCTCGCGCTGACCAGCCTGGCAGACGAGAGCGGGAGCCCCCATGCCACTGCACTACCCCTTCAGCGCCGTCGTCGGTTCCGACGACATGGCGCTTGCCCTCCTGTTGAACGCGGTCTCGCCGTCGGCCGGCGGCGTGTTGATCCGCGGAGAGAAGGGCACCGCCAAGTCCACGATGGTGCGCGCGCTCGCCGGGATCCTGCCGCAGATCGAGGTCGTGGCCGGTGACAGGTTCTCCAGCGCCCCGTCCGACCGCGGCACCGACACCCCCGACGGTCCGATCCCCCACGACGCGCCCACCGAGCACCGGCCGGTCCGTCTGGTGGAGCTGCCGATCGGCGCGACCGAGGACCGCATCGCCGGGTCGCTGCACCTGGAGAAGGCCCTGAGCGAGGGCGTCACCGCGTTCGAGCCCGGCCTGCTGGCCCGGGCGCACCGCGGACTGCTGTACGTGGACGAGGTCAACCTGCTCCACGATCACGTGGTGGACCAGCTCCTCGACGCCGCCGCCATGGGCCGGGTGACCGTCGAGCGGGACGGGGTGTCGGTGGAGCACGCCGCCCGCTTCGTCCTGATCGGCACCATGAACCCCGAGGAGGGCGAACTCCGGCCCCAGCTTCTCGACCGCTTCGGCCTCACCGTCGAGGTGTCCGCCCCGCGCGAGGCGGCGCTGCGGGCCGAGGTGATCCGCCGCCGGGTCGCCTTCGACTCCGACCCGGAGGGCTTCTCCGCCACGTTCGCGGCGGACGAGCTGGCCCTGCGCGAGCGGATCGTCGCCGCCCGGGAGCGCGTG
>NZ_JAALEA010000214.1 GCF_014145145.1 Dietzia cercidiphylli | reverse complement strand
TCGCCGCAGCGCTCCTGGTCGCGGGCGGCCTGGGGAGCTGGCTGCTGGGGACCTACCTGGTCGACGGCACCTGGCCCTCGGCGGCGTCCGCCACGGTGGACTCGATCTCGGGCACCGGCATCGGATCGACGGAGATGCGCATCGCCGCCGTCGTCCTGGCTGTGGTGGGGCTCGCTCTGCTGCTGGCCGCCCTCGTGCCGGGACGCCCGTCGCGCGTCCTGGTCCTCGAGGACGACGTCCCGGGCGAGACCGCCATTTCCCGCCGTGACCTGGCCCGCCGCATCCAACGGCGGACCGAGAACGTCGACGGCGTGCACAGTACGAGCGTGGCCGTCCGCCGGCGCCGGATCGACGTGGCCGTGGCGACCGTGGTCGACGACCCCGCCCCGGTGACCAGGGGAGCGAAGGACGCCGTGGAACGGGCGCTGGCCGAACTGCGCCCGGCCGGCCCGTCACGACCCCGCGTGCGCACCCACCGCAGAAGCTGAGAGGACGACACATCATGCGTAGCCTGTCCGGAACCCGAAACCGCGTCGCGTTGACGGTGGCGGGTCTGCTGACCCTGGCCGTCGCGGCGTGGCTGGTCGCGGTGTCCTTCGCCCTCATCCCCGCGGGCTCGCCGCTCGCCGGCCTGACGGTGCCGGCCGACTCGACGGTGTCGACGCTGGTGCAGGAGCACCGTGGGTGGGCACTGCCGGCCGCCACCGCCGCCTCCGTCCTCGCCGTGCTCGCCGGGCTGGGTCTGCTGCTCGCGCAGATCCCCACCGCACCGGCGCACACCTCTCTGCGTCTGCACGACGACGACGGCACCGTCCTGGCCACCCTGGAACCCCAGGTGCTGGAACGTGCGCTCGCCGAGCGGGTGGAGGGCGTCCCCGGCGTCGAGGAGGCGTCCGTGCGGGTCTCCGGCTCCACGACCTCCCTGCGGATCCTGGCCGAGGTGACGATCGCCGAGGAGGCGCAGGTGGAATGGGCTGTCGAGGAGGCCCGCCGGGTGCTTGCCGCGGATCCGGAGACCGCCCTCGGCACCAGCCCTCGGTCGGTCGACCTGCTGGTCCGCGTGCACACCCCGCGGACCTCCCGATCCGACCGCGTGGCCGTGCGCCATCACGGTGCGGGCGGGGAACTGGTCTCCGAGGCGGCATGACCCCCGCGCCCTCCCCGCCGGGGGAGTACCCCGACCGCACCCTGGTGCTGCGCGCACAGGACGGTGACCCCGAGGCCTTCGACGTGTTGATCGACCGCCACCAGGGTCGCCTGTTCCGCATCGCCTACCTGGTGTTGGGGGACCGGCAGGACAGCGAGGACGTGGTCCAGGAGTCGCTGCTCACCGCGTGGAAGCGGCTGCATCTCCTGGACGACCCGGATGCGGTGCGGAGCTGGCTGTCCCAGATCTGCTCGCGTCGGGCGACCGACATCGCCCGCCGCCGGGCCCGCCGCTCCACCGACGCCCAGCCGCCCGAGCTCCTGAACGTCCACCGCGACGAGGGCCCCCGGTCCGACCCCGCGCAGACCACCGTGGTCAACGCGCAGATGCAGGCCCTGGCCCGGGTGCTCGGGACGATGGACCCGGATCTGCGGTCCTGCTGGACACTGCGCGAGATCGACGGCATGTCCTATCGGGAGGTCGCGTCCGCGCTCGACATCACCGAGTCCACCGCGCGGGGCCGCCTCGCGCGTGCCCGCACGCACGTGATCGAATATATGAAGGAATGGCGGTGAACACCATGGACGGATCCTCCGGACCCGGTGGACCCGACGACGCCGAGGCCACCCGGCACTACCTCGACCAGATCCGCGCCCTGCACCGCGACTGGGACGAGCTCGAGAGCCGGGGCGACGACTCCGTGCAGATGTCCGGTCGGGCGAGGTCGGCACTGGCGGAGGCCGTCCGCGCGGATGCCCGACACGGCGCGCGGGTGCAGATGCCTCCCACCGACATCGGCCCCTACTCGCTGACCGAACTCGCCCTGCGGACACTGATCCGCGACACCGTCGACGGCGTCCCGGGGGTGCTGAGTCTGCGGACCACCGTCGACCACGATCCGGTCGAGGGCTGGGGTACCCGCGGTCTGCCCCGCCGCATCGCGTGCCGCGTCTCGTTCGCGGCGTCGACCCCGGATCTGCCCGCCCTGGCGGACGCGGTCCGACAGGCGGTGCGTGGTGCGTGCGCCCGCGAATTCGACCTCGTCGACCTGGCGGTCGACGTCCACATCGAGGATCTTCATGAGAACTGAGCCGACGGCAGCGGAGTTGATCGACCTGGTGGTCGCCGTCCCCGGGGTCAACGGGATAGAACCCGGCATCGGCACCTCACTGCGGGCGCTCGATGCCCGCATACGGCGGGCCGGCCCCGTCCTGAGTCACTTCGGTCTCCACGTCGACCGCGACGGCAACAGGGTCACCGTCGAGGTGAGCCTGGACCCCTCCCGACCGGTCAGGCAGAGCGTGCGGGAGATCCAGTCGGTCCTGCGGGACGCCCTGGGCGCCTCGGTGCCGGTCGGTACCGAACTCGAGGTGCGGGTGCAGTCGCTCCACCGGGGCTGAGCCCGCGGCGCGTGCGTCCGGCGCGCACACCGTTGGCGATCACCAGGATCTCCGCGAGCTCGTGCACCAGCACGACCGCGGCCAGCCCCAGGACGCCGGCCAGCGCCAACGGCACCAGCCCGATGATGATCGCCAGCGAGAGCCCGATGTTCTGCAGCATGATCCGGCGGGAGCGGCGGGCGTGCTGCAGCGCCCGGGGCAGGTGCCGCAGGTCCTCGCCGAGGAGGGCCACGTCGGCCGTCTCGATCGCGACGTCGTTGCCCATCGCCCCCATCGCGATCCCCAGGTCCGCGGTCGCCAGGGCGGGGGCGTCGTTGACGCCGTCGCCGACCATCGCCGTCGCCCTCTCCGCGCGGAGCCGGGTGACGAT
>NZ_JAALEA010000213.1 GCF_014145145.1 Dietzia cercidiphylli | reverse complement strand
GCCGCACCGGCACCGGCTCCGGCCCCCGGCCCCGCGATCGACAACGGCCGCGGCTGACCCCGGTTCACGCCGACTGATCCAGGCGCAGCACTGAGGCCCGCCCCCGTCGCAGGGGGCGGGCCTCAGTCGTACCGAACCGGGGGCCGGAAGCGGAGTCCGGCCCCCGGGCAGGCTGTTAGCGCGGCGCCATGCGCAGGGCGCCGTCCATGCGGAAGCTCTCGCCGTTGAGGTAGTCCTGTTCGACGATCGCGTTCGCCAGCTGCGCGTAGTCGGACGGGCGGCCGAGGCGCGACGGGAACGGGATCGCGGCCTCGAGAGACTTCTGGAACTCCTCGGTCAGACCCTTCAGCATCGGGGTCTCGATGGTGCCCGGGGCGATGGTGTTGACGCGGATACCGAACTGCGCGAGGTCGCGCGCGGCGCAGATGCCCATCGAGTACACGCCACCCTTCGAGGCGGCGTAGGCGATCTGGCCGACCTGGCCCTCGTAGGCGGCGACGGAGGCGGTGTTGATGATGACGCCGCGCTGGCCGTCCTCGTCCACGGTGTCCTGGGTGGACATGGCCTCGGCGGCCAGGCGCAGCACGTTGAACGTGCCCACGAGGTTCACCGAGATGCAGGTCTGGAACAGGTCGAGCGCGTGCACGCCCTTCTTGGAGACGATGCGTGCGGCCGGGGCGATGCCGGCGCAGTTGACCACCACGCGCAGCGGCGCGGCCTCGGTGGCCTTGGCGATGGCGGCCTTGACGTCGTCTTCGCTGGTGACGTCGGCGGCGATGAGGGTGATGCCCTCATCGATGCCCTGCTCGACGGCCTTGTCGATGGACTGCTGGAGGTCGAGGCCGAACACGACCGCGCCCTTCTCGGCGAACGAACGCGCGGTGGCGTTGCCCAGGCCGGAGGCGGCACCGGTGACGATGACGGAAGCACCCTTGATGTCCACGGGCGATGTCCTTTCTGTTGACGACGCAAGCACTAGGAAGCGCAAGCATTAGCGTCTCCAGTGTCCCAGACCGGTCGTCAGCGCACGTCGAAGGCCGGGCTCTCCCCCCTAACGGGGAACGGGCGCCCGTCGATCCCGCGTCCCGACGCCGTGTACACCACGCGGTACGCGCCGGCCGGGGTGCCGGGCGGGATGTCCCAGGTGACGAGCGCGTTCGTCACGGTGAGCAGGCCCTCGAACACGATCATCGTGGACCAGTCGCCGTCGTCGTGGACCCGTACCCACCGGTCGCCCTCCCGGCGCTCGATCGCGAGGTAGGTGTCTCCGCGGCGCAGGTCGGAGTTGGGGTGGGTCCCGCAGAACCGGACCAGCACGCGCTGGCCCACGCGGTACTCCGCGAGCGGCGGGTCCAGGACGTCGCCGAAGTTCCGCAGCGGCGCGGGGGTGTCGACGAGCGGGTTGCCCAGCGGGGAGACGGGGATCTGCCCGGTGAGGTCCCGCTCGGAGGTGCCGGGGTCCAGCGGGGTCCCGGCCCGCATCGAGCGGGCGAGGTCGGCGGCGACCTGCTGGATCGCCGGCAGAGTCCACGGGCCGAACGCCGTCGCGCCGCCCTCATAATTCTGCGCCGAGTACTCCTCGGGGGTGGTGACGTAGTGCCCGTAGGCGTTGGAGTACCCCTGGACGGTGACGTGGTCCTCGGGGACGGCGAGTTCGGCCGCCAGGGTGCGGCGCAGGCGCAGGCCCGCCACGACGGTCGGCTCGAAACCCAGGCTGAACAGGTAGTGCCCGCCGAGCCGGACGAGGTGGAACGGATACACGCGTTGGATGGCGTGCGGCACAAGACCGACGGGAAGCAGCACGTCCTTGGCGCCGTGCGCCTCTCGTAGCCAGGCGGGGATCACGAGCTCGGAGATGGCTCTGACCTCCGGGTTCCCGCCCCGGTCACCCTCGTTGAAGGGCAGCTCCTCGGCGCCCCCGCCGTCCTCCTGGCTGCCGGCGGCGAACGCCGCGCCGAGGGCCGCCACCGCGGTCCGGTGCGTGCGGCC
>NZ_JAALEA010000212.1 GCF_014145145.1 Dietzia cercidiphylli | reverse complement strand
CATCGCGTCCGAGAACTCCGGCCAGCCGGTGGCGGCCGCCCAGTCCGGGTCGGCGTACCTGGACAGCGCGGACTGCGCCTGGGCCAGCACGCGCTGGACCACGCCGATGTGGGCCTCGCGCGGGGCCGCGCGGGTGACCACCTCGACGAACCGGCGAGCCGGGAGCCGGGCCTCCCGGGTCATCTCCCACAGTGCGGACCAGCACAGGGTCCGGGCGAGCGAGTCCGTCACGTCCTCGATGGAGCCCAGGACAGTGGTCAGGGAGCGCTCGTCGAGGCGCACCGAGCAGTACGTCAGGTCGGCGTCGTTGGGCAGGATCAGGTCGGGAACGGGAAGGCCGGACATGTCCGGGACGGTCGTGCGCTCGGCGTCCACGTCCAGCTCCGCGAACGCGGTGCGCACCAGCGCGCCCGAGTCGTTACGGCTGTAGAGGCCGACCCCCAGACGGTGGGTGCGCAGCTCCCCGGCACCCGGGGCGGCGGGTCCCTGCACGATGGTCAGTTCGGAGATCGTCGCCTGGGCGTCGTCTGCGGTGTCCACCTCCACCGAGATCGGGTTGATGCCTGTGGTCCGCAGCCACTGCTCGGCCCAGTCGGACAGGTCGCGGCCGGAGGAGGCCTCGAGGGCCCGCAGGAGGTCGTCGAACTCGGCGTTGCCGAAGGCGTGCTCGGCGAAGTAGGCGCGCAGGCCGGCCAGGAACGGCTCGCGTCCGACGTACGCCACCAGTTGCTTGAGCACGGACGCGCCCTTGGCGTAGGTGATCCCGTCGAAGTTGGCCTCGACCGTCTCCAGGTCCGTCATGTCGGCCGCCACGGGATGGGTGGAGGGCAACTGGTCCTGCCGGTACGCCCACGCCTTCTCCACGTTGGCGAACGTGGTCCACGCGTCGGTGTACTGCGTGGCGTCCACCTGGGCCAGGACGGAGGCGAAGGTCGCGAACGACTCGTTGAGCCACAGGTCATCCCACCAGCGCATGGTCACCAGGTCGCCGAACCACATGTGGGCCATCTCGTGCAGCACCGTCTCGTTGCGCCGCTCGTAGCGGTAGGCCGTGACGCGGGAGCGGAAGACGTAGTCCTCGAGGAACGTCACGGCCCCGGCGTTCTCCATGGCCCCCGCGTTGAACTCGGGCACGAAGATCTGGTCGTACTTGCCGAACGCGTACGGCATGCCGAATTCGCGGTGATAGAACCCGAAGCCCTCCTTGGTCTCGGTGAACAGCCGATCGGAGTCGAGGTACCCGGCGAGCGACGCACGACACAACAGTCGTAGTGGAATGGTCCCGTGCTCGTCGACGTAGGAGTCCTCGACCACGTGATAGGGGCCGGCGATCAGGGCCACGAGGTACGTCGACAGGATCTCCGTCTGCTCGAACCGGTGCACGACCGCTCCCGACTCGCCCGGGGACTCGCCGGCCGGGGTGTTGGCCACCACGACCCAGGAGGCGGGGGCGGTGACGGTCAGCGTGTAGCGGGCCTTGAGGTCGGGCTGGTCGAAGCAGGCGAACACCCGCTTGGCGTCGGCGGTCTGGAACTGTGAGTAGAAGTAGACCTCCCCGTCCACGGGATCGACCATGCGGTGTAGGCCCTCGCCGGTGGAGGTGTAGGCCAGATCGGCGTCCACGACGAGCTCGTTGGTCTCCTGCAGGTCGGGCAGCGTCAGCCCCACCTCGTCGTCATAGTCCCCGGTCTCCAGGTCCCGTCCGTTCAACGTCACCGACCGGATCCGCGCCGACCTCAGATCGATGAACGTCTCCGCCCCGGGTCGGGAGCATGCGAACCGGACCACCGTGCGGGACCGGAACGTCCCGGATCCCGGCCCGCCGGAGCCGTCGGTGAGGTCCAGGTCCACCTCGTAGGTGTCCACGTCGAGCAGTTCCGCCCTGGCGGCGGCGTCGGAACGGGTGAGATTGAGCGAGCGCATCGGAGGTCCTCGGTTCCTGGGCGGGGGTGGTGGCCCCAGTCCTACCACCCGGGGCGGGGTGGCAGTCGGGGACCCGGACGAGGAGGATGGGGTCATGACATCTTCTGGTTCCGACGCCACCCGTTCCGTCGACTTCTGGTTCGACCCCCTGTGCCCCTTCGCATGGGTCACCAGCCGCTGGATTCTCGAGGTGGAGAAGGTCCGGGACATCGAGCTGACCTGGAACGTCATGAGCCTGTCCGTCCTCAACGACGGCCGGGACCTGCCCGAGGACTACCTCGCGCTGATGACACGCGGTTGGGGCCCGGTCCGGGTCGCGATCGCCGCCGCACAGCGTCACGGCCAGGAGGTCCTGGGCCGGCTGTACACCGAGCTCGGCACCCGCATCCACGACCAGGGACGGGGGATCGAGGACCCCACGGTGATCACCGAGGCGCTCGAGGCCGCCGGACTGGACGCGGGTCTCGCCGCCGCGGCGGCGTCGGATGAGTACGACGACGAGCTGCGCGCCTCGCACCACCGTGGCATGGACCCGGTGGGCGACGAGGTCGGCACCCCGGTCGTGCACGTGGACGGCGTGGCCTTCTTCGGTCCCGTCCTCACGCGCATCCCGCGCGGCGAGGACGCGGGCAAGGTCTTCGACGGCGCCGCCCTGCTCGCGGAGTACCCCTACTTCTTCGAGCTCAAGCGCAGCCGCACCGAGGCCCCGCAGTTCGACTGAGCTGATGAGCGTCGCGGGTGGGTCCCTGCTGGACGGGCCGTACGGCCGCGCGTTGTGCGCGGCCGTGGCCGAGGCGGCCGCTCCCGGCACCGACTGGTGGCGGCTGACCGCTCAGCAGCGCATCGACGAGTTCGGCACGGTCCGGGCTGAACAGGTCCGTTCACTAAGTGAGCCGAGGATCCTCGGTGAACTCAGCGCCGGCGTGTGGAAGGCCGTCTACTGGCAGGAACCGGACGACGACCGAGAGGGCCTCGCGCGCCCCGACATGGTGGCCACACTCCGCCCGATCGCCCGAGCCCTCTCGGAGAATCCCGCGACGAACTGGTGGTCCGACCCCGTCGACAGGACCGGCCAGAACATCGTCCAGCTCCTGTTCGACAACTGGATGCCGGTGGACTCGCTCGGGGACGCCCGCCCGCAGCTCAGGAAATGGCGGGATCAGATCAGGGAGAAGATGTCCGCGGGCACGGACAACCCCCACTGGCGGTCCACCACCGGTCGGTGGTGGACCGCGCCGGTGTTCGCCGGGATCGCCTGGACCTCCCGAATCCGGGAGACGGTCGGCCCCCTGGCACCACACACCACCGAGGATCACATGGGGTGGAGCCGGGCCCGCGTCCACCCGGTCGAGGTCGAACCCTCGGCCCGAATCCGGGAGATCGACAGCCCGCAGGAGTGGGCGAGTCTTGTCAACGAGTTCCCGCTGGAGGTGACCCAGGAGAAGCGGGGCGACTGGTGGCGAACCACCGGGCGCGATGGAAGCTGGTGGATCCCCGACTGGGCCGAGGTCGCCGAGCACTACGACGCGGTCCACGTGACCGTCACCGGCTACCTCTCCACCGCCGGGCGCGCAATCGACACCGCGCAGGGGGCGTCCGTCCTCGCTGGATGGGGGCCCGATCACACCTGCTGGCTGCGCCCGGACCGGCTGCGGTACGCCGGCGTCGTCGAGCAGTGGCATCGCCCCCGCTCGTTCGCGATCCCCGAGAACATCTCGTGGCTCAGGGTGCCCGCGGACAGCGCGGATGGCTCGGTACACGTGCGGCCGCTCTCCGCGGATGACGACTCACTGGTGGAAGAGGCCACCGTGCTCAACGTCAACTGGACGGGGCAGGAGCGGGTCACCGCCGCCGACGTGGCGGCCGACCCCGCGCTGGCGCACTATTCGGCACTCCGACCCGACCGTGGCGACTTCGGGCTGGTGGCGGAGGTGTCCGGACGCCCGGTCGGTGTGGTGTGGCTGCTGTTCCTCGACGCCGCGGATCCCGGTTACGGGTACGTGGCCGACGGAGTCCCCGAGCTCAGCGTGTGCGTGTGGCCCGGGTACCGCGGGAGAGGCCTCGGAGCCCTGTTGCTCGAAGCGGTGCTCGCGGCAGCGGGGGACCGGGGTCTGGAACGGGTCAGCCTCAGCGTCGAGGCAGGCAATCCGGCCCGGAGGCTGTACGCCGACATGGGCTTCGTCGACGAGGAGGGTGCGACGTCGGAGACGATGGTGATCCGGCTGCGGACGTGACTCCACCGCCTTCAGCGGCCCGGGTCCGACGTGGCAGAATCGCCGCCATGCGCATCTACCTGGGAGCGGACCACGCCGGCTTCGAGACGAAGAACGTCATCGCCGAGCACCTGAAGGCCACGGGCCACGAGGTGGTCGATTGCGGAGCCCACACCTACGACGCGGAGGACGATTACCCGGCCTTCTGTATCGACGCGGCTCTCAGGGTCGTCGCGGACCCGGGCAGCCTCGGGATCGTGCTGGGCGGCTCCGGCAACGGCGAGCAGATCGCGGCCAACAAGGTCCCCGGCGCCCGCTGCGCCCTGGCGTGGAGCGTCGAGACCGCCCGCCTCGCGCGTGAGCACAACAACGCCCAGTTGATCGGCATCGGGGGGCGCATGCACTCACAGGAGGAGGCGCTGGCGATCGTCGACGCGTTCCTCGACCAGAGCTGGTCGGAGGCCGAGCGCCACCAGCGCCGCATCGACATCCTCGCCGAGTACGAGCGCACCCACGAGGCGCCGACGGTCCCCGGGGCCTGATCAGTCGAGTGCCTGAGCGACACCGTGCCTGAGCGACACCGTGCCTGAGGGGCACACCCTCCACCGACTGGCCCGCCTGCACTCCGAGTACTTCGCAGGTGGGCCCGTCCGCGTCTCCAGCCCACAGGGGCGGTTCGCGGACCACGTCGTCGTCGACGGTCGGCACTTCGACCACGCCACGGCCGTCGGCAAGCACCTCTTCCACCACTACGAGGGCGGCCTCGCCGTCCACGTCCACCTGGGGCTGTACGGCTTCTTCGACACACACCTCGTGCCACCGGGGGAGGAGCCGCCCGCGCCGGTGGGGCAGGTGCGGATGCGCGTGGGCGCCGCGGCGGGGGACGGGCCCGTCTACTATGTGGATCTGCGCGGCCCCACCCGCTGCGAGGTGATCGCCGAAGCAGAGGTCGTGGACGTGCGCGACCGCCTGGGCCCCGATCCCCTGGATCCCGACGCCGATCCCGGGCGGGCGTGGGCGCGGATCACACGCAGTGCGCGGCCGATAGGTGCGCTGCTTATGGACCAGAAGGTCCTGGCCGGAGTCGGGAACGTCTACCGCGCCGAGGTGCTGTTCCGGCACGGTATCGACCCGTTCCGCGCCGGCTCTCGGGTGACGGAGGGCGAGTTCCGCGCGATCTGGGACGACCTGGTGCAGTTGATGGAGGTGGGGGTGGAGACCGGCGCCATCCACACGATCCGCCCGGAGCACGACCACGGGGACGTGCCCCGACGTGGTGCCGACCGGCCGCGCAACTACGTCTACCAACGGGACGGCTGGCAGTGCCGGGTGTGCCGCGACGAGATCGTCCTGCAGACGTTGGAGGCGCGGACCCTCTTCTGGTGTCCGACCTGCCAGCCGGAACGGCCGCGCTGAACCCGTCGCCGGGTCGCAGCCGCGGGCGGGCGGGTTAGCCGGTTAGCGGGCGAGCATCTCGCAGCCGCACGTCGCGACGGCGTCTCGCGGGCACAGAAGTGCCTGCGAGACGCCATGCCCAGGGGCGGCTGCAATCTGATCGAACAGGCGCTACCGCGAGACGCCATGCCCAGGGGCGGCTGGGATCCGATCGAACAGGCGCTACCGCGAGACGCCATCCTCGGGAGCGCCGGGAGGGCGTCGCGGGGGCGTCGTGTGGAGCGGGCGACGGGAATCGAACCCGCGTAGCCTGCTTGGAAGGCAGGGGCTTTACCATTAAGCTACGCCCGCATCGGCGGCTGACCTGGGGTTTCCCCCTCGTCTCGCTCGCGCTGGGACAACACTACCGGACCGGTGCGGCGCTCCCAACTCCCGGCCCGCCAACTCGGAATCTGCCGTGATGCGGCACTGTCGTACACTGGGCGAGTTGGTTTGGCGGCCCGGCAGGTTTCCCGCGTACGGCGCGGGGTGGTCGGTCGCGCGACTCACCGGGATGTGGCGCAGCTTGGTAGCGCATCCGCTTTGGGAGCGGAGGGTCGCAGGTTCGAATCCTGTCATCCCGACCAGCGGAGCCCGAAACACGAACCCCACACGACTTTCCTAGGAGATCATCACCGTGAAGAGCACTGTCGAGCAGCTGAACCCGACCCGGGTCAAGGTCACGGTGGAGGTGCCGTTCGCTGAGCTCGAGCCGGACTTCACCAAGGCGTACAAGTCGCTCGCCGGCCAGGTCAACATCGCCGGCTTCCGCCCGGGCAAGGCCCCGGCCAAGCTCCTCGAGGCGCGGATCGGTCGCCCGGCGGTCCTGGAGCAGGTCATCAACGACATGATCCCGACCCGCTACGGCCAGGCCGTCGACGAGCACGACCTCAAGGTCCTCGCGCAGCCGGAGATCGAGGTGACCAAGCTCGAGGACGGCGACGTCGTGGAGTTCACCGCCGAGGTGGACGTGCGCCCGGAGATCACCCTCCCGACCTACTCGGACCTGGCGGTCACCGTCGAGGCCCCCGCCACCGACGAGGCGGCGGTGGAGACCGAGCTCGACAACCTCCGCGCCCGCTTCGGCACCCTCAAGGGCGTCGAGCGCGGTGCCGAGAAGGGCGACTTCCTCTCGGTGGACCTGGCCGCCACCGTCGACGGCGAGCCCGTCGACGAGGCCTCGACCGAGGGCCTGTCCTACGAGCTCGGTTCCGGCACGCTCGTCGAGGGCCTCGACGACGCCGCCGAGGGCCTCAAGGCCGGCGAGTCCAAGGAGTTCACCTCCTCCCTCGTCGCGGGCGACCACGCCGGCAAGGAGGCGGTCATCACCGTGACCGTCCAGTCCGTCAAGGAGCGCGAGCTCCCCGACGCCGACGACGAGTTCGCGCAGATGGCCAGCGAGTTCGACACCCTCGACGAGCTCAAGGCCGACCTCACGGAGAAGGTGGCGCAGCAGGCCAAGGCCGGCCTCGCCGGCGAGATCCGCGACAAGGTCCTGGACGCGCTGATCGAGGCCACCGAGATCCCGACCCCGGAGTCCCTCGTCGAGTCCGAGGCGCACGCGCAGATGCACCAGCTCATCGACCAGTTCGGTGGGGACCCCGGGATCCTCGACCAGGCGCTGGCCGCCGAGGGCACCGACCGCGAGACCTTCGAGGCCGAGACCCGCGAGGGCGCCGCGCGCGCCATCCGCAGCCAGCTGCTGCTGGACGCCGTGGCCGAGGACGCCTCGACCGAGGTCTCGCAGGAGGAGCTCACGCAGCACATCATGTTCCAGGCCCAGCGCTACGGCATGGACCCGAACCAGTTCGTGCAGCAGATCCAGCAGGCCGGCCAGCTCGGGTCGCTGTTCTCCGATGTGCGGCGCTCCAAGGCCCTGGCCGACGTGATCGTCCAGGCGAACGTCACGGACACCGAGGGCAACACGGTCGACACCACCGAGTTCTTCGGCTCGCGTGAGGAGGAGGCCACCGACTCCGCCGAGGGTGCGGAGGCCGCCGAGGCCGAGACCGAGACCACCGACGGCAAGGGCGACGACGCCTGACCGTCACCGCCTGAACCACCCCCGGAGCCGGGGACCACCCGACGGTGGTCCCCGGCTCCGTCGTTCACGTCGACGGCGCCCGCGGCGGCGGCGGCGGACGGCGACGCTGAGAGCGAACACCCGCCCCGTCGGGACGGTTCCGTCGTGGGTGTTGGTTACTGTTTGACGTAACGGATACCCGGCCGCCGGACGGCCGGGCACCGCGGGAGCGGTGAGACGATCAGCGAAGGTAGGTACCCCGTGGCCCAGAACGGTTCAGCGGCACAGCCCGGTTCGACGCAGCCCGCCCTCAGCTCGCCCGGATCCCACGGGTTGACGCTCGGCGACTCGGTGTACGAGCGTCTCCTGCAGGAGCGGATCATCTTCCTGGGGTCCCAGGTGGACGACGACATCTCCAACCGCCTCTGCGCGCAGATCCTGCTGCTCGCGGCGGAGGACCCCACCCGCGACATCGCCATGTACATCAACTCGCCCGGCGGCTCCGTGACGGCCGGGATGGCGATCTACGACACGATGCAGTTCGTCGAGTGCGACGTGGCGACGTACGGCATGGGCCTGGCGGCCTCGATGGGCCAGTTCCTGCTGACCGCCGGGACCAAGGGCAAGCGCTACGCGTTGCCGCACGCCAAGATCATGATGCACCAGCCGTCCGCCGGCGTCGGTGGCTCGGCCGCCGACATCGCGATCCAGGCCGAGCAGTACGCCGCCACCAAGCGCGAGATGGCCGAGCTCATCGCCCAGCACACGGGCCAGTCGTTCGAGCAGGTCACCGAGGACTCGGACCGTGACCGGTGGTTCACCGCCGAGGCGGCCAAGGAGTACGGCTTCGTCGATCACGTGATCGCGCGCGCCTCCCAGACCGGTGGAACCTCGCCGTCGTGACCATCGAACCCGTCGCCCACGGGAGCGCTCCCGCAGCCCAGCCCGCCCCGCACACCACCACGGAGTCACCGATGACCTCACTGCCGACCTCGCGCTACATCCTGCCCTCCTTCGTCGAGCACTCGAGCTACGGCGTCAAGGAGTCCAACCCGTACAACAAGCTCTTCGAGGAGCGGATCATCTTCCTGGGTACCCAGGTCGACGACGCCTCGGCGAACGACATCATGGCCCAGCTCCTCGTCCTCGAGGGCCAGGATCCGGACCGCGACATCACCATGTACATCAACTCGCCCGGTGGGTCGTTCACCTCGCTCATGGCGATCTACGACACGATGCAGTACGTGCGTCCCGACATCGTGACTGTGTGCCTGGGGCAGGCGGCCTCGGCGGCCGCGGTCCTGCTCGCCGCGGGCACCAAGGGCAAGCGGGCCGCCCTGCCCAACGCCCGCATCCTCAT
This sequence comes from Dietzia cercidiphylli, assembly GCF_014145145.1. Lineage (GTDB taxonomy): Bacteria > Actinomycetota > Actinomycetes > Mycobacteriales > Mycobacteriaceae > Dietzia > Dietzia natronolimnaea. The sequence goes on along the minus strand of NZ_JAALEA010000212.1, from coordinate 4,621 downwards.
CCACCAGCCCGCCACCGGCGGGATCCAGGGGCAGGTCTCGGACCTGGAGATCCAGGCCGCGGAGATCGAGCGCATGCGTCGCCTCATGGAGACGACCCTGGCGCTGCACACCGGCCACGAGGCGGACAAGATCCGCAAGGACACCGATCGCGACAAGATCCTCACGGCCGCCGAGGCCAAGGACTACGGGATCATCGACACCGTGTTCGACTACCGGAAGCTGTCGTCGACCAACTGACGTCCGGGCGGCGCGCCGTAGTGGGTAGCGGTGCGCCGTCAGGTCCAATGAACTGATCGCGCGGGGGGTCGGAATTGTCGGCCCTCCCGCGTACCGTCGACTACGGGGTGTGAATCCGGGCCCCTGGAATGCGAGGACGTAGAACTCATGGCACGTGTGGGTGAGAGCGGCGACCTGTTGAAGTGTTCCTTCTGTGGGAAGAGCCAGAAGCAGGTCAAAAAGCTGATCGCCGGTCCGGGGGTCTACATCTGCGACGAGTGCATCGAGCTGTGCAACGAGATCATCGAGTCCGAGGTCGAGGACTCGCAGGACTCGGCACTCGACGAGCTGCCCAAGCCGTCGGAGATCCACGCGTTCCTTGACGAGTACGTGGTGGGACAGGACGCCGCCAAGCGGAACCTGGCGGTGGCCGTCTACAACCACTACAAGCGCATCCGCGTGGGGGCCTCCCTCGGTCGCGGTGACGCCGTCGAGCTGGCCAAGTCCAACATCCTCATGCTGGGTCCGACCGGGTGTGGCAAGACCTATCTGGCCCAGACGCTGGCCAAGATGCTCAACGTCCCGTTCGCCATCGCCGACGCCACCGCGCTGACCGAGGCCGGCTACGTCGGCGAGGACGTGGAGAACATCCTCCTCAAGCTCATCCAGGCCGCGGACTACGACACCAAGCGTGCCGAGATGGGCATCATCTACATCGACGAGGTCGACAAGATCGCCCGCAAGGCCGAGAACCCGTCGATCACCCGCGACGTGTCCGGCGAGGGCGTCCAGCAGGCGCTGCTGAAGATCCTCGAGGGTACGCAGGCGTCGGTGCCCCCGCAGGGTGGACGCAAGCACCCGCACCAGGAGTTCATCCAGATCGACACGTCCAACGTGCTGTTCATCGTCGCCGGGGCCTTCCAGGGCCTGGAGAAGATCGTCGGTGACCGCGTGGGTCGCAAGGGGATGGGCTTCGGGGCCGAGGTGGCCAGCAAGAGCTCCCTGGACACCACCGAGAACTTCGCCGAGGTCATGCCCGAGGATCTGGTGAAGTACGGGCTGATCCCCGAGTTCATCGGGCGCCTGCCGGTCGTGGCGACGGTGACGAGCCTGGACCGCGAGGCGCTGGTCAACATCCTCAGCGAGCCCAAGAACGCGCTCGTCAAGCAGTACGCCCGGCTCTTCGAGATGGACGGCGTCGAGTTGGAGTTCACCACGGATGCCCTCGAGGCCGTGGCCGATCAGGCGATCCTGCGCGGCACCGGCGCCCGTGGACTGCGCGCCATCATGGAGGAGGTCCTCCTGCCGGTCATGTACGACATCCCCGGACGTGACGACGTCGCCCGCGTGGTGGTCACCGGCGAGACGGTGCTCCACAACGTGCTGCCGACGATCGTCCCGTTCTCCGACTCCGAGCCCCGGGAGAAGTCGGCGTAGGACCCGTCAGCTCGTGGTGCGGCGCTCCAGCAGCGCCGACACCGCGAGTCCCAGGACGATCCCCCAGAACGGCGCGGAGATCCCGAGCAGGGACACGTCAGCCACCGTCACCAGCAGACACACCAGCGGCCCCAACGCGCGGTCGGTCCGGAACGCCGTGACGAACGCCGACTGCAGTGGCGCCAGCATCGCCAGCCCGCCGAGCGCCGCGACGAAGGCCGCCGGCGTCCCGACCATGAGGCCGACGAACGCGGGGGAGAGCACCCCCACGATCAGGGCGAGTCCGCCAGTGCCGATCGCGGCCGCGTAGTGCCGGCGGGGCTCCCCGGATGAGACGAGCAGCGCGTTGGTCGGTCCGGTCAGGCACGTGGAGACCCCGCCGATCGCGGAGACCAGCAGAGACCAGATCCCGCAGGCCACGGCGCAGGCGTTCACCGGCGGATGGTGCCCCTTGGCACGGAGAACCCCGACCCCCTGGCCGTTCTGGACGACGAGCACGGTGATGGCCAGGGGGGCCACCAACTCGGTGAGACCGCGGACGGTGAACTCCGGCCCCTGCGCCATGGGTACGGCGAACAGCCCGTCGTCCAGGACTCCCCGCGACAACCCGCCGTCGAGTATCACCGCGATGATCCCCACCAGCATCGCGGCGAGGATGGGCGGGACCACCCGGGCCACCCGCGGAAGGGCCCCGACGGCGAGGAAGGCCACCACCATGGGCAGGGCCACGGCGGCGGAGGTCCACACCGCGTCGACCAGGCCGAGGCCGAACCGGAGGAACACCCCGGCCACCATGGCCATGATCAGGGGCATCGGTATCCAGTCCATGACCCTGCGCGCGACCCCGCTGAGGCCGATCAGCAGGATCACCACGCCCGTGATGACGTAGGCGCCGAGTACCTCCGACCACCGAAGGTGTCCGAGCGAGTTGCCCACGATCACGGTGCCGGGGATGGTCCAGAAGAACGCCAACGGGGTCCGGTAGATCCAGCTCATGAGAATGGTGAGGATGCCGTTGGCGAAGAACACCCCGAAGATCCACGAGGACAGTTCCTGCGGGGACAACCCGCCCTGTTCTCCCGCGGCCAGGATCACGGCGACGGGGCCGGTCGCGGAGAAGATCAGCGCGATGAGGGCGTTGGCACATTCTCTGGGGCCCAGGTCCGCGAGAACCTGCCGCGGCGAGGGCCGGCGGTGACGGGGGATCTCGATCGGCAGCGGTGCGGTGGTCCGGGACGGGTCTCCCGCCGGGGCGTCGGTGTCCCGGCTCCGACCGTCGGTGGGGGCGCTGTCGGTGGTCACGGGACTCCTGACTCGTCGGGGTCGGGCCCGAACGGGTGGCGGGACCTGGCGACGTGGGCCGCCAACTCGGTGCGGCCGTTGATCCCGAGCTTCGAGTAGATGCGGGTGAGGTGGTACTGGATCGTCTTGACGCTGAGGAACAGCTCCTCGGCGGCCTGGGCGTTGGTCCGCCCCGCCGCGACGAGGGTGGCCACGGCCCGTTCCTGCGGGGTGAGGGTGGAGTTGCCGACCGCGCGGGCCACGTCGACGCCCCCGGCGCGGCGCTCCCGCTCACAGCGCTCGACGTAGGCATGGGCGCCGAGTTGTTCGTAGAGGTCTCGGGCGGTCCCGAGGGCGAGGTGGGCCTCGCGGCGCCGACCGGCCCGTCGGAGGGTCTGGCCGAACCCGAAGTGCATCTGTGCGGAGTAGTACGGCATCGCCAGTCCGTCGAGGTATTCCAGGCTCCGGTGGAAGATGCGGGAGCATTCCTCCACGTCCCCGCGGACGGCGGCGATCCGGGAGCGGACGGCGCCGAGCCTGGCCTGGGTGGACCGGTGGCCGAGCTCCACGGCTCGCTGTTCAGGGGGGCCGATGAGCGCCTCGGCGTCCTCGAGCCGGCCGGCCAGGACGAGGGAGTGGGCGTAGAGATCGTGCCACGGCCAGAAGCCAGGCTGGTCGATGTCGAGCCGGAGGGACAGGGCGTGCAGCGGTTCGGCGGCCCGTCGCACCGAGGTGTAGTCACCGGCGGCGGCGGCGACCTGCATGCGCCCCATGGCGGAGGGGATGATCTGCACCGGGTAGGCGTCCGCGGTGGTGGTGAGGTGCCTCAGGTGTGCGGCCGCCCCCAGGTGGTCGCCGCGCATGGACCTGATGATGGCGCCGGACCAGTGGATCACCGGGGCGAGCAGGTCCAGCTCGAGGTCCTCGAGACGTCGGGCGGCGGTGTCGACGACCCGGAGCGCCTCGTCCCAGTCCCCCCGGAGCAGATGGGTGCGTGCGAGCCACGCCTGGGCCCACAATGAGATCCGCGCGGAACCGGAGACGTCGGCCGTCGGGACGGCCGAGCCCAGGCGGCGGCGGGCCGTCTCGAGATCGTCATGGGCGAGCGCGATCCATCCGGAGGCCATCTCGAAGCGCTGGGCCACGGCGGGGGCGAGAGCACCGATCCGGCCCTCGTCGGCGACGCCGGCCCCCGGGGTGGCGTCGATCGCCTCGCCCAGGACGGTGATGGCCCGGGCCTCCTCGACCTCCGGTTGGTCGGGAAGGGCGCCCCCGATGACGACCCCGGCCCAGTGCCTCAGCTGGTCGGGGCGCCACAGGCACAGTGAGTGCACCACGAACTTCTGGGCGAGGGCGACAGGGTCGGGGGCGGTCACATCGGGACCACCGGTCGACCCGGCGTCGAGGGCTCGCCGGAGGAGCGACTCCGCCTCTCCCGCGTGACCCAGGTGCAGCGCGAGCGAACCGAGGACGGCATCGCGGCGGGGGTCGGGCCGGACACGGTCCAGCGTGTGGGACAGAGCCGCGGCCTCGCTGATCCGCCCCGCCCCGAGGAGCGCGTCGATGCCGTCGATGTGTAGGCCCCGCGCCTCGTCGTGGTCCGCGGTGAGCGCCGCCGCAGTGAGGTAGGCGTGGCCCGCGGCGCTCCAGTGTCCGGACCTGGCGTGCGCCCTCGCCCGCTCCCGC